>JBOHXO010000382.1:0-16067 GCA_050737475.1 Chthoniobacterales bacterium | reverse complement strand
CTCCCCGCTCTTTCGGCTCCGCTTCGGCAGAGACGGAAAGTTCAACCTCGGTCAGGTTTTCCAGCCGCTTCAGCATCTTTTCCCCGATCACCGCGCCGAAGAGAAAATAGCCGCGGATCGGCGCCGTGCCGGCTGAATCCGTGACCGGACAAACCGCGATGAGGTAGGGATGGTCCCCAATCCACTCGACGCGCCCGAGTGACGAGTCGACGGTTTTCAATTGTTGAAAATGCTCGAGCTTCGCAAATCGCTTCAAGCCATCCGGAGGCGGCATCGTCTTCCCGCTTTCGTCCAATGCCGCGGAAAAGATCATGCGGCCCTCGAGGTCGTAGATTGCGACCAGCTCGGCGGGACTCACCCGCATCACCGACTCGGAATAATTTTCCGTCAGGTAGGTCGGATCGCGCGTTTCGAGAAACGTGTAGGTGTCGTCCCACATGGCATATCCCTTCGTGTAATCAATGAGATGCATCTCATTCTGATCCACGCCCTGCACGACGGACTGCACCCGCTGGCGGTTGTAGAGACGTTGCAGCTTCTCCAGGTCGTTGGTGACGCTGCTGGAAAGGAAAAGCGCACTGCAAAACGCAAATGCCGCTGCGGCAACTCCCGCGACGGCGAGTGCCGTGTCCTGGCGTTCGGCCTTCCGGATGCTACCGGGCATGCGAACTCATCGCGATGTCGCGAGTTTCCTGGTTAAAACGACTGTGCATGCGACTGCAGTAGCCCTGTCCATACTTCTGCACAGCCCGATGATACGGGATCCGTGAATATTTACGATATTCTTGCGCGCAAATATTCGTCGGCAAGCAGACGCACGGAACTCAGCGCAAAAAATCCACCGCGCGATTCTCCGACCAGTATCGGCCTGAATCTCGAAAAGACGCGAATCCGATGTGTCCGCCATCGCGCGGCACTTCGAGGTGGAAATGTCCGCTGGTTCGCGCCTCATCCTCGGGAAAACATTCACGCGGCAGGAACGGATCGTTCCGCGCATTGACGAGCAGCGCGGGAATCGCGATGCGACCCAGCACCGGCCTGCTGCTCGCGCGCATCCAGTAATCCTCCGCGTCGCGATAGCCATGCAGCGGCGCGGTGTAGGCGCCGTCGAATTCGCGAAACGTCCGCATCGTGTCCAGTTCGTCATCGCTCAGCGCGCCGGGAAACATCCGCATCTTCGCACGAATTTTTGCGCGCAGATTCACCATGAAGCGATCCATGTAAATGCGGTTCATCCGTCGTTCGAGCGCGATCGAACTCGATGCCAGGTCGCACGGCACGGAAAACGCCACCGCCCGATCCACGCGCGCATCAATCGCCGCGCCAAGGTCGCCGGCATATTTCAACGCGATATTTCCGCCGAGGCTGAATCCCACCAGCGCGGCACGACGATACCGCCCCTCGCGCAGCACATGCTCCACCACCGCCGCGAGATCCTCCGTCGCGCCGCTATGATACGACCGCAGCAGCCGGTTCGGCTCGCCGCTGCAGCCGCGGCAATTCCACGCCACGACGTCCCAGTCCGCACGCACCAGCGCCGCCGCCATGCCCTGGATATAAGTGTCGCGCGAATTTCCCTCGAGCCCGTGCGAAAGAATCGCCACGCGATCCGCGCGCCGCGACCGCTCCCAATCAAGATCAAGAAAATCACCGTCAAAAATTTCGATTCGCTCCCGTTCGCGCGTGACCCATGGCACGCGCCGGAACAACGCCGGAAAAATCGTCTGCAAATGCCCTCCGCGCAGCCAGCGCGGCGCAGCGTAGGTGGAGGATTCGATCAACGGCATCGCGGGAAGGTAACCATGGAGTGCATGGAGACCATGGAGGAAAACAAAATCTCAATCGAAAGCATTCACAACGCCGGACAAAATCCGTTTCTCCTCAGCCGCGAATTTCCCTCCATGCTCTCCACGTCCTCCATGGTTAAACTCCAAAACACCACCTAGCCTCGCGCGATGAACGAGCCACTCGACGACTACGAAGCCCTCGCCCGCAAGCGGCGCGCGACGCGGCGTTTCACTCCCGAGCCGATTGATCCCGCGCTCGTGGATCGCCTGCTCGGCATCGCCCAATGGGCGCCCAGCGGCTACAATCTCCAACCCGTGCGGTTCGTCGTCGTCACCGATCGCGTCATCCGTCCGGCGCTTCGCAAAGCGTGCATGGACCAGGCCGCGATTGACGAAGCACCCGTCCTCGTCGTCTTCGCCGCGGACCACCGCGCCTACGAAAATCACTTCGAGGAAACCCTCGCCCTCGATCTCGCCGCCGGCGCCACCACGCCGGAATACGTGAAATTCCTCCGCGGCATCCTCCCCATCGCATTCAAGCGCGACCCGTTCAACTGGCTCTGGAAAGCCGCGCTCCTGCCACTCGTGCGAATCTTCCGCCCCGTGCCCGATCTCCCCGCCGTGAACAAACGCTACTGGCTCGGCAAGCAAACAATGCTCTGCGCGATGAACTTCCTGCTCGCCGCCGAATCCGCCGGACTCAACACCCTCCCCATGGAGGGCTTCGACACCGCCCGCGTGCGACGTTCATTGAACCTGCCGCGTAATTGGGAGCCCATGCTCGTCGTCGCCCTCGGCCACGCCCTGCCAGGCTCGCAACTCCCCAAGACCCGCCTCCCGCTCGACCGCATCACCCTCCGCCGCTGACCTCCCGCCTTCCTTATTCAATCTTCGCGTGAACCCATGAATAAACCCGCCCTCGTCGCCGCCATCCTCGAAAAACTCCGCGACGAATTCGAATCCCGCCAGGCCGCCTCGAAATCCACCCGCGCCGCCGGCAACGACTCCGAGAGCAAGGCCGAAAACAAATACGACACCCAGTCCATCGAACAAAACTACCTCGCCGACGGACTCGCGAAGCAGGCCCAGATCGCCGCGCAAGCCGCCGACGCCTATGAAAAACTTATCCTCCACGACTTCGCCCCGAACGAGCCGATTGACCTCGGCGCACTCGTCGAAATCCAAGTTCCAAGCGAAACGGAATGGTTCTTCCTCGGCCCCGCAGCCGGCGGAATCGAGCTCGTCCACGAGGGCCATACCATTATCGTCATCACGCCGGAATCTCCTTTGGGCAGCCAATTGCTCGACCGGCGGGCGGCGGACTCCATCGCTGCATTGTCTGCAAAGATTCTAGTGGTTTGCTAGCTTATTTGTTACTTTTTCTTTCCCGCTCCGAACGAAAGCGCGCCCGTCGCACCCGCATCCCGGCCGGCTGGCGCGTATTTTCTTTCCGCCATTCACCTGCCCCACACGCGTAAAAAATCCGTCCGCAGTGTGCACGATCTGCGCAAATTGCCGCAGCGCCCTTGAATCCTGCCGCGGACTGACCTAAGAGTCTCCCCGACAAATGATCGCAGCCCGCCGCCTTCTCACCCGCCTGGCCCTCGTGCTGCTCGCGGGACTTCTCCCCGCCCGCGCCCAGTCCATCCCCGACTACCCCGTCGCGAATCTCGTGCTCGGCCAGTTGCTCTTCACGACCAACTCAGCCTCCGTGCCTCCCAACGCCGCCAGTCTCGCCACGCCCTACGGCATCTCGGTGGACCCCGTGAGCGGCAAGGTCTTCGTCGCGGACACCGGCAACAATCGCGTGCTGCGCTATGCCAGTGCGGCCTCCCTCGTCAATGGCGCCACGCCGGAGATCGTCATCGGTCAGGTCAACTTCTCCTCATACACCGCGAACCAGGGCAATGTTCTCACGCCCTCGCAGACCAGCCTCTCTGCGCCGGCCGATGTTTTCGTGGACGCCACCGGCCGGCTTTGGGTCGCCGACACCAACAACAACCGCGTGCTTCTTTTCGAGAATGCCTCGAACCTTTTCAACACGCCGTTTGCCGATCGCGTCTACGGCCAGCCCGATTTCGGGACTGCCACCGCCGCCGCCACGCAAAGCAAACTCGCGTCGCCAAACGGAGTCTGCGTGGACCCCGCCGGCACACTCTGGGTCGCCGACACCGGCAGCCACCGCGTGATGGCCTGGAAGATCGCGGCCGCCATCCCGAATGGCATGCCCGCCGATCGCGTGCTCGGCCAGGCCACATTCACCACCGCTGTCGCCGCCACCTCCCAAACCGGTTTGTTCAGCCCGCGCGGAATCGCCGCCGACGACGCTCACGTCTGGGTCGCCGACAGCGGCAGCAACCGCGTGGTGATGTATGCGAATTTTCCCGCCATCAACGGCGCGCCCGCAAATCTCGTGCTCGGCCAGGCGACTTACATCGCCTCCACGCCGGCGACTTCCGCCACGGGCATGACCAGCCCCACGTCCGTCGCGCTCTTCGACGGCATCCTCTACGTCGCCGACAGCGGGAACAATCGCGTCGTGAGCTTTGCAGATGCGGAGGACCTTTCGAACGGTGGCGACGCGACCGGCATCATCGGCCAGGCCACGTTCACCACCGGCAGTTCCGGCCTCAGCTCGCAAAAGATTGCGCTGTTCAACAGCCACGTCGGCGTGGACCTCGACGGCAATCTCTTCGTGGCCGACACATTGAACAACCGCGCGCTCCGCTTCATCGCATCCGTGCTGCCGCCCGTGCCTCCGGACCCGATCATTGCGCCTTCCGTCAAAATCAACGGCCAGAAGCAAATCACGACAACCAAGAAAACCTTCACCCTGCGCGGCACCGCCGAGGGCAACCCCGGCATCGCCCGCGTGAGCTACAATCAAAATGGCGTCGGCTACGTTTACGCCAAGGGCACGCTCAACTGGCACGCAAAGATCCGCCTCGAGCCCGGCCGCAACAAGATCGTCGTGAAGGCCGTCGCGCTCGACGGCACCGTCTCGCCGCCGAAGTCCGTCAGCATCACCAAAAAGTAACATTGCGGCGCACCGATTTCGCGTCGAGCATGGTGGTCGCATGAGCAGCCAGCTGACACTCATTCACGAAGGCGAATTCATCGTTTGCGAAGACGTCGTCTTCACGCCGCCCGCCACGATCACAGCCACCGCCTCGCTGCCGATCAACACGATGAAATCCACATCCGTCCGCCTCGGCAACGAGATCGTCCCGCTCCCGTTCATCCGCAGCCAGGAGCGCAAGGTCGTCTCCCAAAAAATCCGCATCGAAGGCCCCGTCGCCGCAAAAATCGCCGCCGCCCTGGAACTCGCAAAGCCGCCGGCAGCGCCCGCGCCGGCAGCGAATTAATCGCCGCCGTCGCCAAACTCCGGCGAGCCCATCAGCACCTTGCGCAGCGCCGCATCGCGCAGCGAATCCGGCACATACTGCGCGAGAAATTTGATCATCCCGCCGTCCTTGCCGACCACGCGGCGAATCGGCGGCTTCTCCGCGCGCAAGGCCTCCAGCACAGCCTGCGCGACCACCTCCGGCGGACTGCCCACGGTCTCCTTCTCGAGCGTGACCTTCATGAACCCACGCAGCATTTCCGCGTAGCGCTGTTTCCCCTCCTCCGGCAATTCCGCAATCACGGCCTCCAGCGCCGCCGCGATTTTTTCTGCGGAACCGGAATTGATGGACGCGGGCTGCAGCAGCGTGACGTGAATGCCCGCGGGCCACAATTCCATGCGCAACGAATCCGTGAGCGCCTCGATGGCGTGCTTGCTCGCGGTGAGCGAACCGCCGAACGGCAGCGAAATCATCCCGCCCACGGAACCGATGTTCACAATGCGCCCGCGCGCCCGGCGCAGCAATGGCAGCATCGCCTGTGTCACGGCAAGCACGCCGAACACATTCACCTCGAACACGCCGCGGAATTTTTCCATCGGCACGAACTCCAGCGGCCACGTGTCGCCGACGCCCGCGTTGTTGACGAGCGCATCGAATGCCGCGCCACCGAGTTGTGTCTCGATCTCGTGACGCGCCGCGGCAATGGAATCCGCACTCGTCACATCCATCGCGATGGGTATGAAATTTTCCGCATCCACTCCAGCCGGCAGCGCAGGTTTTCTCGCAGCCGCGAAAACCCGCCAGCCCTCCCCGGCCAGCATTTGAGCCGTGGCCAGCCCGATTCCCGACGACGCACCCGTGACCAGGACACCCGGTTTCATACGCGGGGATGATTGGCACATCGCACGCCTCGGCCAAGTCGAATCGCTTCACCCGGGTGCATGTCGGAAAATTCGACAGGAGTTTTCCCAAGGGCGGGGCGTGAACCACTGCGCCACAGAGACACGGAGTGCGGAATCGGAATGGCGCGAAAACAAGCCTGCTTCACGCAGAAACTGCAGGGCAGAAAGCGTTTGATAAATTGCCGGGAGCGGCACAGTTTCCGGCCATGCACTCGAGGTCTCGCACGTTGCTTGTCGTCGTGAGTTTTTGTCTGCTCGGCCTTGGGATCGTCCCGGCCCGGGCGACGGCGTTTACGTGGACGGGCCTGGGGTCTTCCGACGGAACATGGATAGATCCTGATAACTGGTCCGGCGGGAGCGGTTATCCCGGCCCCCTGCCCTTTAGCAACGACACCGTCTTGTTTCCTGCGTTGAGCCAGCGGTATTCCTTGAGGGTTCCGATCACCGGAGGAGGCATCTTCGCCTCCAGCATCACTTTCGCGGGGCCTGTTTTCGAAGGGCACGTTTATTCGATGTGGGTGCAGGGCGACATTTACGTCGCTGGCGGCATTGCCGCAACCTCTGCCACCGCCCCGGACCTCGATGTCGATGGATTCCTGGCGTTCACCGGCTCCGCGACGGTCAGAAATCTCACCGGTTCGGGAAATGTTCGTTCCTACTACCCGGGTCCAGCCACTCTCACCGTGCTGGGAAACTCCTCGAATTTTGCAGGCACGCTAGGGGATTGGGATCCCTCTGCGCCGCTTTCATTGATGGTGGGCGCCGGCAGCACACTCACCCTCGGCGGAAGCAACACCTACACCGGCGCCACCACCATCAACGGCGGCACGCTCGTCGTGGATGGCTCGCTCGGCTCCGCGGTCGCGATCAACGACGGCGGCACGCTGGCACCCGGTAACGGCCAGTTGACGCTCCTGAGCGGTCTCACGATGACAAGCGGATCAACGCTCGAAATGGAATTCGGCGGACTGGGACTCTTCGACCAGCTCGACGTGCAGGGCGTCTTCGCGGCGGGCGGCACGCTCGACCTGAACCTCATCGGCGGCTACACCCCGACGCCCGGTGACAGCTTCGCGATCTTCAACGGCGCCACGCCCGGCTACGACAGCGGCAGCTTCGCCATCACGACGAATCTCGGCGGCGGCCTGAGCTGGGACACCTCGGCGCTGGCCAGCACCGGAGTCGTAAGCGTCGTGCCCGAGCCCTCGACCTGCGCGATCGTCGTCGTCGCACTGCTCGGCGGGATCGTTCTGCTGCGGTGGCGCAGAGCCTGAGTGATCTCACGCAAAGGCTGCGGAGGGACGCGAAGGAAGGAAATTTTTAACGCCGGCGCAGCGGTGCTATTTTTCGAACAGGATGCTCACCGGCTTGCCGACGGTGACTTCAGTTTTCACGGGCGTGAGTTTTCCGGTCTTTGTGTCAATGGCGAGCGTGGTGATGCGGTTGTCGTCCTGACCCGCGACGACGAGCCATTTGCCGGACGCATCGAGCGCGAAGCCGCGCGGAATTTTCACGCCGGCGGGGACATTTTCGATGCGCGTGAGCTTGCCGTCCGCGGCGATGGAAAACAACGCGATCGTATTGTCGCCGCGGCTCGAGACGTAGAGCCATTTGCCGTTCGGGTGGACGAAAACTTCGGCAAGCGAAGTATAGCCTTCCGGGCGCTTGTCGTGCACGGGCACTGTCTCGATCGCATCCAGCGCGCCGGTCTTTGCATCGGCGCGAAATCCCGTGACCGTGAGCAGCATTTCGTTCGCAGCGTAGACGAATTTTCCGTCGGGCGTGAACGCAAGGTGACGCGGACCCGCGCCGCCGGGCACCGAGCCGAAACCGGACTCCGTCAGTTCGCCCGTGGTGGAATCGAAGGCGAGAATATGAATCTTGTCCGTGCCGAGGTCGCAGACATAGACGAAGCGATTGTCCGGCGTGGGGTAGATGCCGTGAGCGTGCGGGCTCGCCTGCCGGCCTTTGTCGGGGCCGCTGCCGGTGAATTGGATGAGCGAAACGCGCTTGTCGAACGAGCCATCGGGCTTCAACGCGAAGCTCGCCACGTTGCCGCCGGTGTAATTCGCGACGAAGAGAAATTTTCCGGTTTTATCAACCGATACGTGGCACGGGTCCTTGCCGTCGGACGGGAGCTGGCCAAGCGACTTGAGCTTGCCGCCATTCTCCACGCGAAACGCACCAACGGACGGCACGGCATCCTCCATCGCAGCATAGACAAATTTTCCATCCGGAGACGTGGCGAGGAAGCTGGGATTCGCGGCCTCGCTGGCAAGTTCCACATCGCTGATCGCGCCGGTCACGGGATCCATTTGCGCGTGGTAGATACCTTTGCTCGTCGAGCCGTCCTTCGTATAGGTGCCGACGTAGAATCCCTCGGCGAAAAGCGTGACGGGGGTGAGCATGACGAGTGGGAGGATGAAGAAACGCATGGGGATTAACAGCGATTGATGGCGACTTGCACGAGACTGGTCGCCACGCACTGTGGCCATTCTTCGAAAAAACGCAAACCTCGCGGCGGATAAAAAATAATGTGCTGGGCCGCACGATTCGCTATTGGATGAGTGCAATCCGCATCCCCTCCTCCCCGCAACGCGCGGAACTCCACAACTCTCCGATTCGTCCCATGAAGTCCCCTGTATTCCATGCCCTCACACTTGGCGCCGCGCTCCTCACGATCCCGCTCCACGCCGAGCCCTACGCGCCGCCGGCAAACGACCGCGTGACCCTGAATTTCAATCCCGACTGGAAATTCGTCATGCAGGATGTCCCCGGCGCGGAGGTGGTCACATTCGACGATGCCGCATGGAAAAACGTGAGCCTGCCGCACACGTGGACCGACAATAAATTCCGCGACTGGATCAGCACGCGCAACGACAAGCAGACCGAAAAAATTTACTACGGCAAGTCATGGTATCGAAAGCACTTCACGCTCGATCCTTCCTACGCCGGACGGAAGGTGCTCCTTGAGTTTCAAGGCATCGGACGCGCGGGAAAATTCTTCGTCAACGGAAAGGCAATCGGCATCCACGAAAATGGCGTCGGCCCGTGCGGCATTGACATCACCGACGCCGTGAAATTCGACGGCGACAACGTGATCGCCGTGCAGGTGGACAACAACGAGCGCTACAAATCCGTCGAATACAAGGGCGCCGAGCTGCCTTACGGACAGCCGTTCAATCCCAACTTCG
The DNA here is from genome assembly GCA_050737475.1 of Chthoniobacterales bacterium. GTDB lineage: Bacteria > Verrucomicrobiota > Verrucomicrobiia > Chthoniobacterales > JAATET01 > JAATET01. Next base: position 6,840 of record JBOHXO010000382.1, on the reverse strand, counting down.
GCGGCCTCAACCGCGACGCCGTCCTCCACATCACCGACAAGGTTTATCAAACGCTTCCGCTCTACCGGAACCTCGGCACCACCGGCACCTACGTCTATCCGAAGGACATTGATACGTTGAAAAAAACGTCGACGCTGCATGTCGAAACGCAGATCGCCAACGACGACCTGTCGCCAAAACTCGTGACGTGCGAGGCCGTCGTCGTGGATCGTGACGGAAACCCGGTGCTCACGCTGCCCGCAACGAAACCGCAGACGATTGCACCCGGCCAGAAGGCGGCGTTTGCAATGACGGCGCCGATGACCGGCATCCATTTCTGGAGCCCCGATTTTCCGTATCTTTACCGCGTTTACACGATCACGAAAGTGGACGGAAAAGTGGCGGACGTTTACCAGACACCGCTCGGCGTGCGCAAAATGGCGTTCGACACCGCGAATGGCCTGCAGATCAACGGCCGCCGCCTCTACCTCAACGGCTATGCCCCGCGCACCTCGATGGAATGGCCCGCCGTGGGCATGCCGCCCGACTGGATGAACGAATACGACTTCAAGTTGATGAAGGAAAACAACGCGAATTTCGTGCGCCCCATGCACATCGGACCGCGCAAGGTGCAGGTCGAGGCCGCGGATAAATTCGGCATCATCATGGTCGCTCCCGCGGCCAACAACGAAGGCGACGAAAAAGACCCGAACAGATGGCAGGAGCGTCTCGACATCATGCGCGACGTCGTCATCGCCTTCCGCAACAACCCGAGCGTCGTTTTCTACGAGGCCTGCAACCAGATCCTCAGCGCCGACCACATGAAGCAGATGGTGGACGTCAAGACGAAGTGGGACCCGAACGGCGGCCGCTACATGGGCACGCGCTCGAACGACGACAAGGTCACGCAGGGCATCCGCGAGGATTCCAACACAATGGACGGCGCCAGCTTCAACGCGACCACGCCGTTGTGGGATGCCGAATACGCCCGTGGCGAGGCCCCGCGCCGCGTGTGGGACAACTACACGCCTGAACTCAACCCGCGCTGGGACGGCAAGGATCCGTCCAGGAAATACATCACCGGCGGCTACTTCGCGATCGCCTCCGACTACCATCAGAAACTCGGACTCAATACGAACGCCGGCGACGCAATCGGCGACTACCTCACACCTCTCCCCGGCGGCGGCCATCCCTATTTCCGCCTCAACAACTCCGAGGATCTCGTGTTGCAAAATCTCGCGAAATATTACGGCCGTTACATGCGCAGCGTGTTCGTGCAATCGCCGGAAGTCAGCGCGTCGAAAGGCGTGATGGTCGGCGGCGCGAAGATCATCTGGTCGGACTCCGTGACCGACGGTCGCATGCGCGATCTCGAAGTCACGCGCGTCAGCGGCGCCGTGGACGGCGCGCGCCTGCCGAAGGAAGTTTACTACGGCCTGCAGGTCGCACAAAACACGAAGCCGCAAGTCTACGTCGTCGGCCACTGGAACTACCCCACTGGCACCACGAAACGCGTCTACGTCGCCAGCAACACGCCAAAAACAAAACTCGAGGTGCTCGACGCAAGCGGCAAGGTCGTGAAGGACTACGGCTTCGGCAGCAAGGATTTCTTCCCCGAGAAGTCCTTCGGCAAGGCCGGCGACCAGGTGAACAATTTCGTCGTCGCGTTCGACAACGTCGCCTTCCAGCCCGGCACGATCCGCGCCACCGGCTACGACGACGCCGGCAAGGTCGTCGCGACGCACGAGAAATCCACCGCAGGCGAACCCGCCGCATTGAAGATCACTCCCCTCGTCGGCCCGTCGGGCCAGTGGAAGGCGGATGGCTCGGACATTGCGATGTTTGACGTCGAGGTCGTTGACGCGAAGGGCAATCGCTGCCCCACCTTCGAGGATGGCGTGACGTTCGATTGCACCGGCGAAGGCACCTTCCTCGGCGGCTACAACAGCGGCCGTCGCAAAAGCACGAACCTCGACAACAAGACCTCCGGCTATTCGCTCAACATTGAAGCCGGCATCAATCGCGTCTTCACCCGCGCCACGCGCAAGCCCGGCACATTCACGCTCAATGTCTCGCGCCCCGGGCTCAAGTCTGCCTCCGCGACTGTCAGCTCCGTCCCCATCGCCGTCACGAACGGCATCGCCAAAGAGTGGCCGCAAAAATACGAAGTGAAGCTCGGCGCGGAGCCCACGCCCGTGGCCGAAGGCAAGGCGCCTGTCACAGCCGGTGCCGCACCCGTGGCCGCAGCGACAACCGCGCCGGCAAATTCCCTCATCACCGATCTCGCCTATTCCGGTTCGCATTCGGACGTGACCGCCGTGGACAACGCGCAGCCGAATACGAAAGTCTACGCGGACCAGAACTGGACCTTTGGCAAGCTGCCGGCCTACCTGCAGGGCGGCACGTTCATCCGCCCCTACCAGAGCGACGCCGGCGAGACGTCATCCACCGACCAGTATCAATTCAACCTCGGCGCGCCGGCCACGATCTACCTGCTCGTTGATGCAGCCAACGACATGCCGGTCAACAACGACAACGCGAGCTACAAATGGACGCTCATGCCGGAGACGGTGACGATTCACCGCAGGCCGATGAAAATTTACAAGAGTCGCCCGATGCAGGCGAAGGAGAACGGTTACCTCGCAACAAACGGCCACGGCGCCACGAAGTTCGACCCGAAGAGCAACATGTATCTTGTCTTCGTCGTGTCCGCGAAATAGGCGCTACGCCTCGCCGGCGGGCGGCTCGGCAAAGACGAGCGATTCATCCCAATTCCATTCGTAGCTGACCTCGGCTCCCTCCCGCAGTGGCGTGGCGCCGCGGCGACGAAGCTCGAGGCAGCGGAGCGTGAGCTGGTCGGAATGGAGCAGGTATTCGGTGGCATGACCGAGATAGCTGCTGTGCTTGATGACGGCCCGCGCCGGACCGGCCGCACCCGGATCAATGCGCAGGTTTTCCGGGCGGATCATCAGGCTGACCGCCGCGCCGATCGGAATCTCCCCGACCATGCCGCCTTCGACGCGACCGATTGCGGTGTCCACTCCCGCGCGTCGGCCGTCCACGGTGCGAAGGACGCCCGGCAGGAAATTGGCCTTGCCGATAAATGCCGCGACGAAGAGATCCGCGGGCCGCTCATAGATGTCGATCGGCGTCCCCACTTGCAGCACTTTTCCCGTGCGCATCACCGCGATGCGGTCCGACATTGTCAGCGCCTCCTCCTGGTCGTGCGTCACGTAAACGAATGTGAGTCCCGTGTCCCGCTGCAGCATCTTGAGCTCCTCGCGGACTTCGCCGCGGATCTTCGCGTCGAGGGCGCTCAACGGCTCGTCGAGCAGAAGCACCGCCGGGCGGTCCACCACGGCGCGAGCCAGAGCAACCCGCTGTTGCTGGCCGCCGGAGAGTTCCGCTGGTCTCCTCTTTTCGTAACCACCGAGCTGCACGAGCTCGAGCGCCTCCGAGATTTTTCCGCGCAACGAGTCGCCGCGCAGGCCCTTCAACTGGCACGCAAATGCGATGTTCTCGTAAACGCTGAGGTGCGGAAAAAGCGCATAGTCCTGGAAAACCGTGTGCACGTCGCGACGGTGCGCGGGGCGCGAGGAGACGTCCACGCCGTCAATGAACACCTTTCCTTCGTCGGGAAGTTCGAAGCCGCCGATCAATCGCAGCGTGGTCGTCTTTCCCGATCCCGACGATCCGAGAATGGTGAAAAACTCGCCGGCCGGGATGCTCAGCGATACTTGATCCGCAGCGCGAAACGTGCCGTAGCGTTTCGTGGCGCCCACGAGTTCCACCGCGGGGAGGCTGGATTTGACAGGCTCTGGCATCTTCAGGTCTTGCGTCCGAACCAGACACTCATCAGCACGAGACATCCCGAGGCGAGCAGAATCATCGTCACCACGGCGTTGATCTCGGGCGTCATTCCGAATCGCAGCCGGGAATAAATTTCCATAGGCAACGTGTTGTCCGGGCCCGTGAGGAAAATCGTGACGACGATCTCGTCGAAGCTCAGCGTGAATGCAAGCAGCGCGCCAGCGATCAATGCCGACCGGATCGCCGGAAATGTGACGCGCCAGAACGTCTGCGCCGGCGTCGCGCCAAGATCGGCGGCGGCCTCCTCGAGACTCCGCGGAAGCCGCTTGAGGCGCGCGTGCATCGTGTTGAAGACGACGGGGAATCCAAAGGTCGCGTGCCCGATGATCACGGTAAGCAACCCGAGCGGAATGCCCGCCGTGCCAAAAAAACTCAGCATCGCCACGCCCGTGACAATGCCCGGAAGCAGGATCGGAATGACCACCGCGGATCGAAACGCACCACGGCCGAAAAAGCGCCAGCGCGCGACGGCAAATGCCGCCAGCGTGCCCAGCAGGGTGGCCATGACGGTCGCCACGCTCGCAACCTTGAGGCTGTTCATCAGGCCGACACGCAGGCGGTCGTCGTTGAGCGCCTGTTGATACCAGTCGAGCGTCCATCCGTGGATCGGCAGCGTGAGCACACGCTTGTCGCTGAAACTGAAAAGAATGATCACCGCGATCGGCAGGTGCATGAAAAGAAAGACGCCGAGCGTGAAGATGCCGCTGGACCACTTGCCTGCGTTGCGCGGAATCATGGCTACATCCCCTCCAATATTCCGCGGCGCCCCAGCACCGCCATGAGCGCGAACAGCACGAAGAGCACGATCGCGGAGAGCGCCGCGCCGAGCGGGTAATTCGACACGACGCCAAATTGCTCCGCGATGATGTTGCCGACGAGACTGTCGCCCGGCCCGCCGATCAACGACGGCGTGATGTAGTCGCCACTCGTGAGGCTGAAAACGCTCAAGCCGCCCGCGAGCAATCCCGGCATGACGAGCGGAACGACCACGCGGCGAAACGTGACAAATCCGTTGCCACCGAGATCGGCGGAGGCCTCGAGCAAATTGCGCGGCAGCCGCTCGAAGGCCGTCACGAGCGGCAGGATCATGAACGGGAGCCAGATGTAGCACAGCGTGAGCACCATCGAGAAAAGGTTGTAAACGAACGCGGGCGACGGTTCGTCGAGGATGCCGACCTTCATGAGGACCCAGTTCAGGATTCCCACCTTGCCGAGAATGATGCGCCACGCGAACACGCGCACGAGGTAGCTGCTCCAGAGCGGAAGCAGCACGAGGATGGTCAGCAGCGTCTTCCAACGGCCGGCGTGGAAAGCCAGGAAATAAGCCACGGGAAAGGCGATGACGATGTCTATCGCGGTGACGGACGCCGCCACGCCGAGCGTACGCAGGAGCACGGGCCGGTAGGAGTCGGAAAACGCGACGTCGAAATTCTCCAGCGTGAATACATGCACCACATTGACGTATTCGTGCTTTTGAAACGCCAGACTCAGCAGCACGCAAAGCGGCAGAAAATACAGGATCGCCATCCACGAGAAGGACGGCAGAAAGCAGGCCCAAAAGCCGGCGCCCTTGCGTTCGTGCTGGACGAGGGCGGACGCAGGCATCCGATCAGCGGAGGGACGACGTCCGACGAGGTGGCGTCACTGCGCCTTGAATTCGTTCCACAGCGCGTTCCATTGATCGAGATTGGGAACGGTCTCCCAGAAATGGATCGTCTTGAAATAGACGTCGAGATCGTTGATGTGGAATTCCTTCTTCTCCGCATCGCTGAGCAACGGGACGATGGCGCTGCTCACCGGCCAGTATCCGCTCGCGGCGACGAGTTTTTTCTGCGCCTCGCCCTCGAGCATGTAGTTCATCCACTGCTGCGCGATGTCCTTGTTCGGGCTGCCCTTGATAATCATCCAACTGTCCGACCAGCCCGTCGTCCCCTCCTTCGGGACGGTGGCCTTGACGTTGAATCCGTCCTTCTGCAATTGCACGACGGTCACCGGCCAGCCCCACGCCATCGCGATTTCCTTGCCCTCGAACAACTGCGCGAGCTCGCCCTGGCTGCTCCAGAATTTCCGGATTTGCGGGCGCAGCGGCATGAGCTTCGGCTTGATCTTTGTCTCCAGCTCCTTCGCGTCGATGTTGAACAAATCCCTCGGTCCGTAGAACCACAGCTTAATGTCGGCGAGGAAAATGCTGTAGTCGTTGATGCTGATCTTGCCCTTGAATTTCGGGTCGAAGAACGTCATCCACGTCGAGGCCTCGGCATCGGTCACCTGCTCGGGGTCGTAGATGAGCAGGTCCGGCCCCCACGCAATGGAGACGCCGTAATTTTTCCCATCGAACGTGTTGTATGGCGCGTTCTTGAAAAGCGGGAAGAGCTTTTCGTAATTGGGCACCTGCTTGAGATCAACCTGATCGAGCATGCCCGCGTCGTAGAGCTTCTTCGTGAGATCGCCGGAGGCGGTGACGAGGTCATACGAGCTGCCGCCGCCGGCCTTGATCTTCGCATACATCTCGTCGCTCGAACCGCAGTAGGTCGCGACAATTTTACAGCCCGTTCGCTTGGTGAACTCGTCGGCGAAGGAGGCATCCATGTAGCCCTCCCAGCCAATGATGCGCAGCGTTTTGTCGGCCGCCCGGCCGTGTGGTGTGAATGCCAGCAATGCGATGACAGCCGCAATGCAGGCCCCGATGAGATGTGTGGATCGTGGCTTCATAAGCTTTCTCCTTAACGTTCCCCCTGCGGGTTGAAATATACAGCCTTCGCGTCCCTGCGAACAAGGCAAAACCTTGCCGCCGGCGCGATCAAAACTCGTCGCTCACTCCCCGCCCCACTGATTTTTTTCTAATCCTTTTTCCTGAGCCACAGTTGCTCGCGCCCGCCACGCATCTGGATTTCCAGATACGCGTGCCGCCGGGCATACGCGACAAATGCCAGCTCCAATGGCTCCTCGTGCCCGACCAGAATTCCATCCGGCGGGTTCGCATTCAAATAC
>JBOHXO010000381.1:0-4251 GCA_050737475.1 Chthoniobacterales bacterium | reverse complement strand
CGTGCATGAGTTTGCCATTCGGGGAGGGGATGCGGCACATCTCGGTCGCTCCAAATGCTTTCACGTAGAAATCAATGGCGTCTCCCGCGCCGTCGCAGGCGAGGTGGGGAGTGACGGAGTGCATGCCGTCGGGGATGGGTTTTACTTTCGGGGCGGATTCGGCGGTGGCTGTGCTCATAGGATTTGATTGGTTGTTCAATGTCTCGACGAACGGCAGGGGTCTTTCCGGACAGGCCGCATCACTTTTTTTAAAACGAGCGCGGCGTGCGGGATTTCTACGATCGGATAAGGGTGATGGTTACCTTTGGCGAGCTGGTGCCGTCGCGATCCACCGCACGCACTTGCACGCGATTGCTGCCGGGATCGAGCTTGATGCTCTGCGACCACGACGTCGTGTCGTGTGCGGTGATCCAGCGCTTTCCATTCACCTTCAACTCGACCTTCGAAATGAGGCCCCAATCGTCCGATGATTTTCCCTTGAGGACAAAACTCCGCTTGCCGGTGCGCTTGGTTTTGCTGCCGTTGACCGTCACCCTCGGCTGCGGAGGCACGAAGACGTCCGTGATGCCGGAGTTGCCGATGCCGGCGAGCGTGGCGAGAGGAGCCTGGGCGCCGCTTTGCGTGAGGCCATAGACGGATTCGATGGTGCGCAGAATGTTGACGTTCGTCACGCCGGCGCCCTCGGGGTAATTGCCTGCGACGATGCCCGCGCCGGCGAGGATCATGGTGATTTGATTGGGGCCGCTTGGGCCGTTCGGGTTCGGCGGCAGGTTCGGCCCGGTGAAGGCGTCCGCGTTTTCCGCCGGCAGCGGCGGCGTGATCCAGTCCGCCGTGGAGTCCTCGTCGGTCGTGATGATGAGCAGGCTGTTGTTCGTCTTTGCCCATTGGAAGTAGGCATCAATGTTTTGCTGCAGCCACGTATCGCCGTTCGTGATGGCGATGGCGGAATTCGCGGGGTCACTCACTTCGCTGCCGGTGCTGTTGTAATTGTGCATGTCGTGGTCGAGGCCGGGGATGACGAACGAGACGGCGGGCAGCGCGGCGAAGCCCGCGGACGTCTGCGGAAAACTCGTGAACGGAATCGAGACGTTGACGGGCACATTGGAAAAGCCGAGCCAGGGGACGTGACGGACGGCGTAGTTCGTGGTGTCGGTGTAGAGGTCGGCGCCCGTGGTCCAGGCGTCGAGGTAGCCGGCGAAGCCGCGGCCTGCGGAGGCGAGGGCGCCCTGGAGATTTGGCGCGGAGATGAATGGGGCAATGGGCGGCGTGTCGGCCACGATGCCCTGGTTCGATCCGGAGAAGAGCCAGTAGTAATTCGGCTGGCTGGGATGCTGGATGCCAAAGCCGCCGGTGATGTTTGCGCCCTGGGGACGCAGCGTGCCGTTGATGTAGGGCGCGAGGCCTGTGGCGATTTCGGCGTAGCTGTGATTCTCGAGCATGACGACGACCACGTGGTCGTAAACCGGGACGGCGCGCAGCGGGGCGGTGGAAAGTAAAATGCCAGTGACGCAGAGGAGGGGAAGCAGGCGCATGGATTGCCTCTAATCAAGCTTCGCCGTTCCGGCAAATGCGGAATTGAAACTTATGCGTCAATCCGGGACTGGCCCGAGGAATTGACACACCGGCGAAAATCAGCGGCCGCCGGAGTTTTTGTCGCGGGTGAGCGTTCCCAATAACTCGGCGAGATCAACGATGGCGATCGTCGAACTGGTGTCGCTGAGCGCGTAGGGGAGAATAAGGCGCCCGCCATGCGTCAACGCGCCGCAGGAATATACGACGTTTGGCACGTAGCCCTCGCGCTTCTCGCCGGTGGGCTCGATCAGCGGCTCGTCGAGCCACCCGATCACGCGGCTTGGATCGTCGCGATCCAGCAGCATGGCGCCCATGCAATAGCGGCGCATCGGCCCCACGCCGTGCGTGAGCACGAGCCACCCTTCATCGGTTTCAACGGGGGAACCGCAGTTGCCGATTTTTACATATTCCCACGGCTGGCGCGGAGTCCACAGCAGCTTCGGTTCGTTCCAGAAATGAAGATTGTCGGAGAGCATCAAATAAAGGTTCTCGTCGTCCTGCCGGGAGATCATTGCGAATCTGCCATCAACGCGGCGCGGGAAAAGCGCCATGCCCTTGTTTTGCGCGGCCTGGCCGTTGAGCGTGAGGACGCGGAAGCTCTGGAAATCGGGCGTCTCGATCAATTGCGGCAGGATGGCGCGGCCGTTGTAGGCGGTGTAGGTCGCGTAATAGCAAACCGAGCCATCGTCCTCGACGAGGCGCACGAATCGCGCGTCTTCGATGCCGTTGCTCTCGTTCGGCGAGACCGGAAAAATGATCCGCTGCGAAAGCGAAATCGAGGGCTGGAAATGCACCTCGTAATTTGAGCGCGCGAGCCATTGCATGCACTCCATCGAGCGGGCGACTTCCCGCTGCTGCTGCTCTCCCTGGCTGTGCGCTTCCTGCATGGAATGCTCCAGTTGCTCGTGCGTGAAGTCGTCGCCGAGCGGACTCATGATCTGCTGCGTCCACTCATTCTCGAATCCCATCTCCCGCAGCTTGAGGACGAAGATCGCCTTGCGATATGTCGGGTTTTCCTTCACCTCCGGCGCCACGACAAACGGCGAGACGGGGTCAATCTCGATCGAGGCGTCCGCACCGAGGACGCCCGAACGAAATTCGATGGAGGAAATATGACCCTCGCCGGTGGCCCGCAGGCTGATGATGAAACGCAGCGAGCCCGCGGGGATCCCCGTTTGGTCAGGATGCGCGACGATCGAGGGATTGAACAGCGCTGCCGATTCGAGCGAGTATTCGCCCGAGAAAAGCGCGCCGATATAGAGGTGGCGGTTGAAGGTCAGAGTCACGTCGTCGAGGTGATTGCGCACCATGTCGAAATGCCGTCGCCAGCACGTTTCGAGATCAATGTGGCGTGTGCTGAAGTCCGCGCGGAGGATGGCCAGTTGCGTTTCCACTTCCGCTTCGCTCAACGAAAGTGCGCGTTCAATGATGTGACGAATGCGAACGGGGTCGGACGAAATGAAAGCGCGCACGAGCACGCGCTTCGTGTCGGGACGGAAAAGAATGCCGGTCTGCTGGACGTTGATTGCGCTCATGGTGTGCTTTCCCCGGCGCGGCGGAGTTCCGCCCACGAGAGATAAAATGCGAGGCTCGATTCCGCGCCCTGGTTCTGGTTGAGGTGATCCTGCAGCAGCGCGTCGCGGCAGCCGCCGGTGGTGGCGTCGTAGAGCGGCTGGCCGAGATCGTTGCGGCCGAGAAACCATTCAAAGCAGCGTCGCGCGGCCTTGCGCCAGTAGTCGTCCTTCGTGGCGGAATATGCCTCGAGACAGGCGGAGACCATTGCGTGCGCCTCGAGCGGTTGCTGGTCGAAGCGCGCTTTTTCACCGTCGCGCGGCCAGAAGCCATTGCAGCCGATCGGCGCGAAATGACCGTCGGCAGTCGTCTGCGCCTCGAGCAGCCAGCGCAACGAGGCAAGACCGATGTCGAGTGTCTCACCTTGCGAAGTCCAGTAACCGCTGAGGATCATCGCGTGCGAAAGCTTGGCGTTGTCGTAGGTCGCGATGCGCTCGAACCATTGCCACTCCGGTGAGGAGTTCGCGTGAAACAAATCCACGAGCATTGTCGTGAGCGTGTCGCGCATCTGGCTCACCACGCGATCGCCGGAAAGCGTGCGAAGGTATTCATGAATCGCAATCAACGAGAAGGCCCAGGCGCGTGGCGAGCTGAAGCGTGAGACCGGGGGAAGCCCGCGCTGAAAAAGCAGCGCGCAAAGGTTGCGGTGGCCGGTGTCCTTCGAACGTCCGAGCGCGGTGGCCACGGCCCACAAGGCCCGCGCATGGCTGTCCTCCGAGCCGTGGAGTTCCAGCCACTGGCGGGAGTAGCTCATGAAATTCCGGAAGCGGCAGGTGTTGCCATCAAAGGCATACCAAAGGAACGCGAGGGCGCCGCTGGCGACATTTTCGACTTCCTTCGTGGACAGGCCGAGTTCCTCGAGCAGGACGGTGAAGATGAATGCGCGTGCGTTGTCGTCGGTGCAATAGCCCTCGTGGAAATTCGGCACGTTGTAGATCGCGTGCTGAAAAATCCCGCTGTGGTCGCTCATCGTGAAAAGGTGGTCGAGCTTCAACTCCGGCATTGGCAGCGGGGTATCAGGCGCGATTTCCACGACACACGGACCTTCGCTCATGCTGTCGCGCGCCTTGCCGAAGCTTTCCATGTAGCGGCGTGCGACCACGGGCC
>JBOHXO010000380.1:0-4918 GCA_050737475.1 Chthoniobacterales bacterium | reverse complement strand
CGATATGAACAGTCAGCTCGATAGGATGAATCAAGAAGTGGAGCAAAAAATTGCAGCGGCTCAACGACGCCATGCCGAAATTCTAGTGCGTCGAGGAGCGAGCGTGACGTGAGGCGAAGAGGAAGGTCAAAAACCTTGTGAGCCTAGATTTTTCTATAGCTGAATTTTCAACCGTTTTTTCAACCGCAGGGGTCAAAATGCGGTGAAATGAGGCAACGTGAGAAAATTGCCAATCGCCCGTAGAGCCTGTGTTTATGCGGAGAGATCGGGTGAGGCCAAATGAGGCGAAATGAGAAAAAATGCCCAGAACCGCAGGGTGAGCAGTTGGGCGAGCTCTGGCAGCATTGGGCGCAATCTTTACGCTCGTTCCCGTCGGCGTTGCCAGCGCAATTGCCCGCCTCCGCTGAATAAATGCTCGCGCCGCGCGTAGTCACCCATTGAAATCTCATGCCCATGGAATCCCCCGAATCGCTCCCGCCCCGGCCTCGCACGGATGCGATTCTCGAGGGCGCCGTGATCGGCATCATCCTTTTCCTCGCGGTCGTCTCGCTGGTCGTGCGGCTGTTGCTCGTCTTCGCGAAATGACGCGCGCCGGTGGCATCGTGGACCGGCTGCTCGCGGCGGCGGCGGCGGGGTTGCTCGCCTATTGGGCGGTTTACGTGGCGGTGGCGCCCGTGGTGAACGGCGATGCTCATGGCTACAACCTCGGGCGGCTCCTCGTCGCCGAGCGGCACGGGCTTTTCGACAACGCATTCTGGACGAACGTCAACCAGATCGTCTTCCCGTGGGCGTTCGATGCGGTCCATTATCCATTCCTCAAAATCGGCCTCTTCGAGAACCTGCCGAGCTTCCTCTGCTTCCTCGGTCTGCTCTGCGCGGTGGTGCTGATGCTGCGACGCTGCGGCGCCCCGGGATTGTGGCCCACGGCGGTGCTGGCGCTGCTCGCGAGCCCGATGATCGCGCTGCAGGCGACGACGGCGAAAAACGATTTCGCGCTTCTTTTCTTCGCGGTGGCGGGCGCGTGGTTTCTCGTGCAGTGGATCGAGGGCGACCGCAGGGCGTTCATCCCGATCATGGCGGCGTTGTGCGCGGCGTTTGCGGTCGGGACGAAAACGACGGGCGTGATTTTCGCGATGGGAATTTCCGCCGGCGCGCTCGTCGCGGCATTTCGCAACGGCTGGCATCGCGGCTGGATTTATTTCGCAGCGTTCCCGGTGTTCCTGCTGCTGTTTGGAAGCATCGAGACCGTCTGGAACAACCACCTCAGCTTCGGCGACTGGCAGGGCGACACCGTATTCATGCAGTGGCACCAGCATTCCGACGGGCTCAAGGGCGCGCTGGCCAACGCCATCCGCTATTTCTTCAACGGGCTCACGAGCGGGCTCGACGCCAATTTTGTGAACAGCAGCGAGAGCTTCTGGCTGAAGCACCGGTGCGTCGAGGTGCTGCAGTTGCTTGGGATCCAGAACTACGGCTTGCGGCAATACGACTCGCCCGAGTCCTTCTACCTGCTCGTTGCGAATGTGGACAGCCAGACCACGTTCGGGCTCGTCGGTCTGCTGGGCGCGGGAGCGTCGCTCGTCCTGCTCGCGCGGCTGCGCTTCCGCACCGTCTGGTGGTGGCTCGCGCTCACGGGCTGGGCGTATTTCGGCGCATTCTGCCTCAAGGTCGGCTGGGGACCGACGAATCTCCGCATGCTCACGCCTGCCTATGGGCTTTGGATTATTTCCGCAACGATCGCCCTCGCGCCGTGGCTGCGCGACCATGCCGGCTGGCGCCGCGGGCTCACCGCCGCATTTTTACTGATGGCTCTTGCAGTCCCGATGTTTGCCAGCAAGCGCTCGCCCCAGGCCATCGCCGAGGCCCTGCACGACCGCGATGCCATGATGCTCGCCGAGCGTCCGAGCCTGCGGGAGGAACTCGCACTCGCCGATCGCGTGCGAAGGGAAAATCCCGACCTGCCCGCGTTTGTCGTGCTCGGCTTCAACGGCTGGGTCGTTCCCTACCTGCAGGGCGCACACGGCAAATGGGAGCCCGTGCCGAATCCCAACGACCTCAAGCAGCTCGACATCGCCGGCCTGCGCAAGCTCTACCCCGCACTCCAGCCGGGTCGCGAAATCCTCCTCATTCTTTCCCAAAACACCAAGCTCGACATCATCGGAAAATCGCAGGTCCTCGGCACCACCACCGACGGCGTGCGCGCCCTCCGCGTCACCATTCCGCCGGACTCCGCGACTCCGCCGGCATCCTGAACAAGCCCGCAGAATCGCGCCGAATCACGCGCATTCTTTGTTGCTCGACACCCGGCCTTTGTCGCCCGAAAGTCCCCGGCGATGAAACGGCTGGTCCTTATTCTCCTCGTTGTCGCTGTCCTTATCGGCGCTGGTATTTATTTCTTCTGCTGCCGCGGCGCTGCCGTGAGCGGGGCAAAATTCGTTCCCGCGGATACCGTGCTCTTCCTCGCGCTGCCCGACATGCCGCGCACCGACGAACGCTGGCCGAAGACCGCGCTCGCACAAATCGGCGCCGAGCCCACCGTGGCCGACTTCCTCGCGCAGCCGATCCAGAAACTCACCGAGGGTGGTGGAGCGGAAGCAAAGGAAATCCTGACCAAGCTCGATCCGAAGCAGATGTTCTTCGCCCTCACTGCCGTGCGCCGCAGCGCCGCACCGCATGTGCTCCTTGGGTTCGAATATTCCGGCAAGAGCGAGGACCTCGACGCCGCTTTCTCCCGACTCTACGCACAGGCCGGCAAGATGGGACCGGGCTTCGCGCAAACCAGCGCCGATTTCAAGGGCGACAAGGTCACCGCGCTCACCACCGGCAGCAAACCCGTGCTCTACACCGCCGCGCATGGCAAATGGGCGTTTCTCTCGAACGACGAATCCTCCATCCAGCAGGCGCTCGACCGCGTCTCCGGCCGCGACAACAGCCCGTCGCTTGCCGGCACCGACGAATACAAAAAGGTTCTCAGCCACCTCGCCAAGGAGCCCGACTTCCTCTGGTATTCCATGCCGACGCCGATCTTCAAACTCCTCATGGAGGTCAGCAAGGATCAGCCCGGCTCGAATCCCGCGGCGTTCAAGCAGCTCGAAAAAATGAAGGCCCTCGGCGGCACGCTCGTCTTCGAAGGCGGCGACCAGCGCGAACTCACCTTCATCCTTTATCCCGAAGCGCCGAAGCTCAGCCCCATTGACCGCGGGCCGATGGCGCTCACCACGCCGGGCACTTCGTTCTTCCTCGACAGCGCGATGGACACCAAGACCATCTCGACCGACGAATATTTCCAATCGCTCCCGCCCGCCGCGCAGACGTTCCTCACCAACGCGAAAATTGACCTCAAGCAGATTCCGGAAATCCTCGGCACCGACGCCGGATTCCTTATGGATTGGCCCGTCAGCGCGTTCATCCCAAACACGCTCGTCGCGATCGAAATCAAGGACCGCGCCCGTGCCCAGGCCCTCATCCAGTCAACGCTCACCGGCTTCGGCCTCGACGCCACGCCGTCCGAATCGAATGGCGCCGCCATCTTCCACTTCCCCGCCGCGCAGCTCGTCGAGCCCTCCATCGCAGTCACCGACAAATTCGTGCTGGGCTCGCTCACAGCCGGCGAATTGACCCGCGCGCTCACCGTGAAACCCGGCTCGCCCACGCTCGAAACCGCCGCCGACTTCAAGCCCGCGCTCTCCGCCTACAAAAAGGCCGGCGTGGCCTTCGGCTACGTGGATTCCAAGGCCCTCTTCGAGCGCATCTACAATATGATCCGCCCGATGGCCATCCTCCTCGGAGCCGGCTCGCCCCAGCTCGCGCAGGTCGTGGACGTCAAAAAACTGCCCGAGACCGGCGTGATCAGCAGCCACCTTTCGCCGATCCTCTACACGAACGACCAGACCTCCGACGGCATACTGATCGAAAGCTCCGGCCCGATCACGCTGAGCCAGGCCTTCGCAATCGTCGTCATTGGAGGCGCAGCCGGCTTTGCCGCCCAAAGCCAGATGGCAGGCGGCATGCACTAGGCGCAGCGGCGTTCGCGCGTCAGAAATTTTGTTTCTCGAAATTACGCGAATGTCGCGCCCGACCCCCGCTCACCCGATTCTTTCGATCGCGGCACGGACTATCCTGTCGCTCTGCGCGGGCATCCTTTGCGTCGTCGGGTTGAGTTCGTGCTCGCTGCCCGAGCAGCAGTCCGACCTCGCGCGATACAACAAGGCGATCACGAAGCTGGATTCGAGTGGCTCCACAGAGGACCATTGGTATGCCTTGTCCGCCGCCGCGAAGGACAGCTTCGAGCAGGGGCATTATGACGATGCGCGCAAATACGCGAAGGAACTCGAAAAACTGACGCCGCAATTTCGCGGGAACTGGAACTACGGGAACGCGATTCAGGACTACAACCTCGTGCTCGGAAGGCTCGCCCTGCGGGACAAGGATATCCGGTCGGCCGAGGACCATTTGCTGAAAGCCGGCCGGTCACCGGGCAGTCCGCAAATGGATTCCTTCGGGCCAAATATGAGCCTCGCGAAGGACCTTTTGGAGGCAGGGCAACGCCAGGTCGTGCTGGAGTATTTCGAGATGGTCCGGAAATTTTGGGCCCCGCATCCGAAGACGGACGAATTGGATCGAATGCACGACCAGGAACTTTCCCAATGGGCCGCCGAGGTCAAAGCAGGAAAAATCCCGGATTTCGGCGCGAACCTGATTTATTGAGACAGTTTTCGAAGCCGAACGATGGCGACTGGAGCGCCCGGCATATCCGGAAAAGGTGGCTGGGGAGGGAATCGAACCCCCGACACGAGGATTTTCAGTCCTCCTGTATATTTTAAAATTACAGAGTATAATTGAGAATGATGTATTTTTAGTAGGTTTTTAGTAGGTGATTTTGAGGCATTTTGGTAAAGAGATAATGCTCTTTTATGGG
>JBOHXO010000379.1:0-5310 GCA_050737475.1 Chthoniobacterales bacterium | reverse complement strand
CGACGACTCCCACTCGTGCTGGAAGGCATTGAAATACTCGCCGCTGAGGTAGCGCGTGATTTCGGTCGTGCCGCCGATGATGCGCCAGTCGATGCGCACGGTGCGGCCGGTTTTCTTTTTGTAGTATTCGCCGAACGCGCGGCTGAATTCGTAGCGGATGCTTTCCTTGTGCGGGCTGATGATGACGAGCGTGTCGTCGGCGGCGGCGAGGAGGCTGGCCTGCGGCTTGAATACAAACGGCAGCGCGATGACCGCCGCGAGGGCGGCTGCGACGGCGAGGAGGCGGGCGGTCATTTTCTCAACACCACGACGTCGTCCGGATCCGCGGTGGCAAACAACTCGCGGTCCTGGGGGCGGCGGGTGAGGTCGGGGTTGAGTTCGAAAATCTTTAGCTGCGACGTGCTGGACGACGCCAGGCCTGGAGCGGTCTGGAATTCGTATTGCGCGACTTCGCCGAGGTAGATGGATTCGCCGATGCGGCCGGCGGCGGCGTTCTGCGCGGGCTTCGCGAGTTCGATGCGCCAGCATTCCGGACGGACGGAGAGCGTGGCAGCCTCGCCGGTGAGCGGGCGCCATGCGGGGTCGGAGACGACGCCGTGGAAGATGCCGAGCGGGGTCTCGACGCGGGCGGTGCCGTCGGCTGTCGAGTCCATGATTTTGCCCTCGATGAAATTCGTCTCGCCAATGAAGTCCGCGACGATCTTCGATTTCGGCCGGCGGTAGACGGTCTGCGGGTCGCCGATCTGCGCGATGTGGCCGCCCTCGAGGATGGCCATGCGGTCGGAGATCGAGAGCGCCTCCTTTTGATCGTGCGTGACGTAGATCGCGGTGAGTCCGAATTCCTTGCAGACGCGGCGGATTTCGGCGCGCATCTCGAGGCGGAGTTTTGCGTCCAGGTTCGAGAGAGGTTCGTCGAGGAGCAATGCGCGCGGGCGGATGACGAGGGCGCGGGCGAGGGCGACGCGCTGCTGCTGGCCGCCGGAGAGCTGGGCGATCTTGCGGCTCGCGTAGGGCGCCATTTTGACGGATTCGAGCGCTTCGGCCACGCGCTTGTCGGCCTCGGCTTTCGGCACCTTGCGCTCGACGAGGCCGAACGCGACATTTTGCGCGACGGTCATGTGGGGCCAGAGCGCGTAGCTTTGGAACATCATTCCCGTGTTGCGTTTGTGCGGCGGGAGGTTTGTGACGTCGTCGTTGTCGAAGAGGATGCGGCCGCTCTCGGGGATGTAGAAACCGGCGATATTGCGCAGGAGCGTGGTCTTGCCGCAGCCGCTGGGGCCGAGCAGGAAGAACAGCTCGCCGGGCTCGATGCGAAACGACAGGCCGTTGAGCGCGACATTGCTGCCGAACTTCTTGACGAGGTTTTCTATCGTGATCGAGATCATCGCGCCCCGACTTCGGTAGAGATTCCGGAGCGCCGGTGCAATTCAAACAGAGGGGAAAACATCACGGCCTGAACAGTTTTAAGAACTCGACGGAAGCAGTCCGTGTTCCATGGACCTTGCTTTAAGTGGTTTGCTTTTTCTATTTGTGGGGCGAGTGAAGCCCGCAATTGCAGGTAAGGATGCAGTAGATCGCCCGGTGGATACCGGAAAATTCGTCGTTCGCCCCATGCGTGATGCGCTCGCGGCGGCGCTGCTCGTATTTTTCTCGTCGGCAATTTGCATCTTGGTGATTGACCACTATGCCCGCGAGTCGCAACTCGAACTCGTGCGCGGCGACCTGCTCCGCAACGCGAATGCCGCGGCCGGTCTGATCAACGGCGACAAGCATCGCCAGCTTGCGGAGAGCGGCACGGAGGACTCGCCGCTTTACCGGGAATTGGTCAGCCCGCTCGTGCAAATGCACCGCCGCGTGCCGGACATCGCGTATGTTTATACCTTCGTCGAGCGCAAGGGGCGGTTGTATTTCGTCCTCGATACCGCCACGGAGCCGGAGCGCCTCGACTTCCAGCGCCATCTCAATCCGTCGCACTTGAGGGATCCCTACAAAAGCAAGTTGCCCGAGGACGATGTCCGCGTGATGGCGGCGGTGCGCAATGGCTACACCTACGCGTCGGAGCAACCCGTGCCGGATGACTTCGGCGTGTTCATCACGGGCATCGCGCCGATCTTCGATTCCGCCGGCAAGCCCGCCGGCGCGGTCGGCGTGGACCTCGACGTGACGCTGCTTTACCAGCGCCTCGATCGCAATCGCTTTGCTGTGTGGAGCGGGCTCGGCATCGCCGCGCTGGCCGCCGCCGCGATCGGGTTGCTCGTCTGGAACATGCGGCAGAGGTCATTGCGTGCGGAGCTCGACCGTGCCGGCGCGCTGGCTGCAAGGCTCCTCGCGGAGACCGAGCAGGCCCTGCTCATCGAGGCGCTCGGCGAGGTCGTCTACCATTTCGACATTGCGCACGACACGATGGTGTATTCAGGCCGGTGCGAGGCGCTGCTCGGGGTCAAGCCCGAGGAAATGGACCGCAACATGGAGCAATGGCTGGACATGCTGCATCCCGACGATCACGCCCGCGTCGAGGAACATTTCGTGAAGGCGCGCGACAGCCGCTCGATTTTTTCCGTGGAATATCGCGTGCGGCGTGCGGACGGCGAATACGTCTGGGTTTCCGACCGCGGCGTATTCACCTACGGCGCGGCCGGCGAAGTCGTCGCGCTCGATGGCGTGATGCTCGACATTACGCAGCGACGCAACAGCGACGAGCGGTTTCGCGTGATGTTCGAGGCTTCCACCGAGCCGCACATGCTCGTGGATGAGAATGGCGTGATGGACTGCAATCTCGCGACCGTCGAGATGCTCGGCTACCACGACAAGTCCGAGATCATCAGGCAGCCGCTTTTGAAATTCTGGCCGGAGCTCCAGGCCGATGGCAGGCCGACGATCGAGCACGCGAAGGAACTCAGGGAGGCGACACTCGCCCGTGGCGTGGACCGTCGCGAGGTGCTCAAGAAACATTCCTCCGGGACGTTGATTCCGGTCGAGGTGAGCAGCACATACGTCGAGATCGGCGGCAAAAAAGTGATGCTCATCGTCTGGCATGACCTGCGCGTGATCAAGCGCGCCCAATACGAACTCTCCATCAGCGAATTGAAATATCGCGAGCTGGTCGAGGGCCTTGAATTAATCGTCTTCCAGACCGACATCGAAGGCCGGCTGACCTTTCTCAACCCCGCGTGGGAACGCGTGGCGGGCTATCGCATGGACGATTCGCTCGGCCGGCATTTTTCGGAGTTCGTCGTCATCGAGGACCTGCTGATGGTCGAGGAGGCGCATCGTCAAAAAATCTCCGGCGAGGTGGAGGTGATGGACCTCGCATTTCGTCTTCGGTGCAAGGATGGCGCGGTGCTCTGGCTTGAGGGGTATTGCCGCACCAAGCGGGATTCCACCGGCGGAATCGTCGGAACGACCGGCACGCTGGCCGATGTCACCACCCGCCGTCAGGCGGAGAGCGACTTGATCGCGGCGAAGGAGTCCGCCGAGTCCGCGAACCGGACGAAGAGCGAATTCCTCGCCGTGATGAGCCACGAGATTCGCACCCCGCTCAACGGCGTGCTTGGTTTCTCGAATCTGCTGCTCCACACGCGGCTCGACGAAACGCAGCAGGAATACCTGCGCACCATCGCAGGCTGCGGCGACGCGCTGCTCGCGATCATTGATGACATCCTGGATTTCTCGCGCATGGAATCCGGAAAGCTCGAGCTGGAATCACGGCCGTTCGATCTGCGCGAATGCGTGGAGCACGTGCTCGATGTCCACGCCACGCGGGCCTTCGAAAAAAAGCTCGAGCTCGTTTCGGAATTTGGTGCCGACGTGCCGACGGGCGTGATCGGCGACGAGGGCCGGCTGGGCCAGGTGCTCTCGAACCTCGTGGGCAACGCTGTGAAATTCACGCAGAGCGGCGAGGTCGTCGTCACGTGCCGGCTGGCATGGAATGACGGCCGGCGGCTGACCGCGGAGTTTTGCGTAATTGACTCGGGCATCGGCATCGAGCGGACGAAGCTTGAGCATTTGTTCGAGCCGTTTGTGCAGGCGGACAGCTCGATGTCGCGGCGCTATGGCGGCGCGGGCCTCGGCCTCGCGATCAGCAAGCGCCTTGTGCAGGCGATGGACGGAGCGATTTCCGTGACCAGCGAACTGGGCAAGGGCACGAAGTTCACCTTCCGTGTCCGCCTCAAACGCGACTCTGCAGTGGTGCCGCCGGACACCGCACACCTGCTGGGCCGGCGGGTGTTTGTCGCCGAGCCGAACGACGCGCTGCGCGGTTCCGTCGTGAGATTGCTGGGCCATTACGGCGTCGAGGCCGCCGGCTGCCGTGACATGGACTCTGTGAATGCCTTCGGAGATCTCGAGAGGCCGATGGACATGGTGATCGTGGACTCGTCATTTACGGGAGATGCCACCGCCGTGGCTGATTTTGCAGCGCAGCGCAACGTGCCCGTCGTCGTGCTCGTCCCACTCGGAGTGCCCGCGTCGAAACTTCCGCAGAGACTGCCGAACGAATGGCGCCGCCTGCCGAAGCCCGTGCATGCCGCGGCCTTGCTGGCCGTGCTCGCAAACGGCGCGCCCACCGCCGCACCCGCAGCGATTGTTGAAAAACCGTCCGCGCCGGAGCCGTCGCTCGATCCGCGCAGCACGCGCATCCTCATCGTCGAGGACAACGTCGTGAATCAAAAACTCATCCAGCGCATGCTCTCCAGTCTCGGCTATGAAGCCTCGGTCGTGAGCGGCGGCCAGGAGTGCCTGGATGCGTGCTCGGACAAGCCATTCGATCTCATTCTCATGGATATTCAGATGCCGGGCATGGATGGGTTCGATGCCACACGGAAGATTCGCGAGGCGGGCGATCCCGCATGGATCGTGGCGCTTACTGCGCACGTGATGGCCGAGGATCGCGAGCGCTGTTTTGCCGTGGGCATGAACGATTTTCTGGCCAAGCCGATCCGCTTCGACGCGCTGAGCGCAGCGCTCGCGCGGTTCGCCGAGGAACGTCGCAAAATCGTGATGTAAGTTTTTCTCGCCAACTCGGAGCCGTGTTTTCCATTGTTGGCGACTTATGTCCGTCCTCGTTGTTGGCTCCATCGCGCTCGATACCATCAAGACTCCCATCGAGGAGCATGCCGACCTGCTTGGCGGCTCCGCATCCTACGCGTCGGTTGCCGCGAGTTTTTTCTCGCCGGTGAATCTCGTCGGCATTGTGGGTGACGATTTCCCTGCCGAGCACATCGAGCTTCTCAAAAGCCGAAAAATTGACACCGCCGGCCTGCAGATCGTGCCGGGAAAAACCTTCCGCTGGTCCGGCGAATACACGTGGGA
>JBOHXO010000378.1:0-3946 GCA_050737475.1 Chthoniobacterales bacterium | reverse complement strand
GTCCGAGGCCGCGGTCGAAAAGTTGATCGGCGCCTCCCTCGGCGATACCGAACGCCGTTTCGGCATCGACGCCTCGCGCGATGGGACGTCCTACAAGGACCCGCGCGTCTGCGACTTCGCAGCGTATGTGATGTCGAAACGCTGGCCCGACAAATACCAGTTCGATTGGATGCCCGACGTGGCGAAATGCGACGCGCAAATCGCCGTGATTCAAAAACGCTGGTGCTCGCAGACCGGCCAGCTACCGGCTTCCACGGCTGCCGCGCAGGTTTCCATTCCGCCCGCCAGCGAGGAGGATGTCGCGGCGCTGCTGGATGATTTTGCGGATGCGGGCGATGATGCCGCGCGCGCTGCGGCCACCGCCAGTATCGTGGAAAAATTCGGATTGTCCGCGCTGCCGGCGGTACAGACTCGCGCGGAAAAAACGAAGAACGCTGCATTTCGCTCGCTCGCCATCGAGCTTGCCGCACTGGTGCGCGAAGTGCGCGTCGAGCCGGCGGCGTTTGCGAGCCGCCCCGAAATTGCCGCGCTCAAAAATCAGCCGCTCAACGGCGCGCGGCTTTACGATCTCGCCTACGCGCTGGAGGAAAAAATGCCGAACGACATGCGCGCAGTGACCTTCGTTGCCGAGCGCGGGGGCGATGGCACGGGATTTGTCGTGAAGCTCGACTGGCTTCCCGGATCGCTCGAGGGTCAGCGGGGTTGGGTTCGGGAAATGGCCGTGCGGGCCGGCGAAAAGTGCCTCTACGATGATTCTGGCGCCGCCGCCATCGGTGGGTTCGTGCGGGAAGCCATTTATCGCGGATTTGCGGATGCCTTCGAAAAAGCAATCGAGGCCGGGGACGACGTGCCGATCACGGCGCGGCTTCGCCTTGTGCGCAGCACGATGAAGTAACGTTGGATTTTTTGAAGGCCCCGGCGCCTCGTGCAACTTGACATTCGGCAGCGGCGCTGATGCTTTTCGGGCAAAACGTTGCCGGTCATGTCCCTGCGGAAACGAAATTTTCTCCTTATTTATCTTCGCTGTGTCCTTGCGCTGGCGGTATGCAGACTCTGCTTCCCTGCGCATGCAGCGGACGTGGTGGATGCCTTGAGGACCTACTCGTTTGGATGCAATACCTTCGTCGCCGACGCCCTGCACAAGCGCGTTTACGCCACGGTGCCGGCGGAAAACGGGATTGCGATTTTCGATGTGTCGGGAGCGCCGACGGTGACGAAATTATTCACGGGTTCGCAGCCGATGGGACTGGCTCTCTCGCCCGAGGGCGACCTGCTTTTCGTCGCCAATAACGGCTCGACGGTCACCGGGATCAGCGTGGTGGACACGGAGACGCTGCAGGTCACCCACACGATTTCCACATCGCAATTCGTGACATCGCTCGCGGTGGGCAAAAATCATGTGATCTACGCATCCGGCACGGACAAGCTGCTTTGGATCAACGGGGATACCGGTGCCCAGCTGGGCGCGCTCGGCGATAATTCCGGCGGTTACCGCCACGAAAGTTACGGCGAAATGGCGATCACTCCGGATCGCGATACGCTCGTTTACGGCGTGGAAGGCGGCTCCGGGGCGCTGTCCCGTTTCGACGTCAGTTTGGGCGCTCCCGTCCTGGGTGAGACGATTTCAGGCGGCCTCAATGGACGATCCACGGCGCTCAGCCCCGATGGTGCGAACGTCGTTTTCACCACGGACTACAATATGGCAGTGCATCCCGTCGCCGCCCTTGCGTCCACACTCGGCACGTTGATCGTGGGCGCCTATCCGGAGGCGGCGGTTTACAGCCCGGACGGCAATACGATTTATGCAAGTCGTTACGATTCCGATGTGCTTGTTTTCAATGCGAGCACCTTCCTCGAGACAGACGAATTTTCGCTGGCTTTCACCAGTAGCAGCGCGCTGGTGAAGCTGGGAATTGACTCCACCGGAAAATACCTGTTCGTCACGACTACGGAGCAAACCAAGATCGTGGATCTGCAGCCCTCGGATGAGGATGAGCCGGAAACGATCGCCCCGCCGGTGGTGAAGATCGTCTCCCCGTCCACGCCGAAGATGACCACGACACGCAGGAGGATTGTCATCAAGGGCACGGCCAGTTCCGCGGTGGATGTGCAATCCATCGAATGCAAGATCGGAAGCCTGCCGTTCAAGCGAATCGGGATTTCCTCCCCGTGGCATACGACCGTCAGCCTGCGATCCGGGACGAATATCATTCGCTTTCGCGCCACTGACACCACCGGTCAGAAATCGCAAATGGTCACCTTGAAAATTCTGCTGCGCCGGTAAACACGCGCGGCTGCCGGCCTACCAGTTCTTGATCCAGAGTTTTGGATCGGCGCTGTCCTTGCTGCCGCGGGACCAGAGATCGTAGCACGTTTCGCCGTTGCGATTGATCGCTCCCGTGTATTGATAGTGGTAAGGGCGCCCAAAGGGATCCACGAGATAGTGGGCGCTGGCACGGATGGTGTCTTCGTCGAGCCCCGCGCGGTAGCTGTCGAACATCCGCACCGGAATCGGGTAGATTTTCGCGTCGGGTCGCGTCGGGCTCAGTGCGGCAATCAACGCGGCCGTGGAATTACCGGCGTCGCCATTGCCCTGTTCGGGATAGGCGCCCTGATCGAGTTTGTAAGTCTCGATGAGAGTCGTCAGCGTCTCGATCTGGCTTTTGGCCAGGTGGCGGTGGTCTACATCCATCACGTAGACCGCGATCCCTGCGGTCAGCGCGGCGAGGATGCCGATGATCGTGATCGCGACGAGGAGTTCAATGATTGTGAAGCCACGCTGACGATGTGCGGACATGGTTCGGGGGGTTCAATCAACCTCACGCCGCTGCCACGTTTTCGCAAGGATCGCTCATGGTGAATGCTTGACCGACGCCGTGGCGTGCTTCGTTTCCAACGGTGCGATCCACGTCAAAAACCAGCCGGACATTTCCACGAATACATGCTGCGGGGTGCCGAGCACATTGCCATGGAGAGCGCCATCCACAGCGAGCCACCTTTTGCGA
Organism: Chthoniobacterales bacterium; assembly: GCA_050737475.1. Lineage (GTDB taxonomy): Bacteria > Verrucomicrobiota > Verrucomicrobiia > Chthoniobacterales > JAATET01 > JAATET01. Next base: position 941 of record JBOHXO010000378.1, on the reverse strand, counting down.
GGAGTTGGGATGGCCTCGTAAATGCGCCGGCCGCACGACGGCGGAATCAAGTCGTCCGACGTGCCGTGAACGATGAATGCGGGCACCTGCAGCCGGCGCGCGGATTCGACCGGGCATGCGTCGCCGGGCCAGAATCCGCCGCGGATGCGCACGGCCACGGCAAGCCCGGGACGAAGAAAACTCCCGAGCCCATGCGCGGAGGAATCCACCTGGCCGTGCACCACCGGCTCCAGCGCGTCGAAGCTGCTCACGACGACGACCGTGCTCCAAAGCTCCGGCTGCGCCGTGGCGGCCTGCAGAGCATACGCGCCGCCCATTGAAAGACCCCATAAGACGGCCGGCCGGCTCGGAAAATTGAAACGCCTTGAGGCGGATTCGAGCACCTCGCCCGGCAGCAGACGCTCGCCCGCCCGCGCACCGAAGCCTGCGGTGGGTGATGGACTTTCACCATGTCCCGGGAGATCCGGAATGACGCAGCGCAGTCCCGCCGCGCAAAAACGTTCCGCAACCGCGAGCAGGCCTTCCTTCCGCATTGTCCAGCCGTGCAGCAGCACGACTGTGCCGCGGATGTCGCCGTAGGGCGGTGCGCCATTGCCCAACTGCATGCGCAGAATTCCGCCGCGTCTGCCGGGCCCGGCCGAGGCATCCGGCACGCACAACAAATACGGCACGCCCGCCGCCGAGATGCTCCGCTCGATGCGCAGGCCGTAGTTTCGCGGGTTCCCGAGCATATCGAGCTGCCATGTCTGCGGGGGATTGCGCGGCGGCGCAAGCAGCCAGCCGGCGCCGATCCAGCTTGTGATGCCGTAGAGCGCGACGAACAGGAGGAGCAGGAATCCGAACGTGAATTTCAACCAGCGTTTCATGCCGCGACGATGCGGCGTGACGATGAAGCGCGTATGAAGCGCCGGTGAAAATTGCGCGAACTCGTGCGTTTATTT
>JBOHXO010000377.1:0-4983 GCA_050737475.1 Chthoniobacterales bacterium | reverse complement strand
GGATATGGCCGGGTGAAGCAATGGGTGGATGGCTCCGGCTATTGGGAGCGCTACGAATACGATGCCAATGCCTTCGTGAATAAAACAGTAATGCAGTCCGGAGGAGCTCCGGTCGGCGCGCCGGCCGACCAATCCGACGAGGATATCGTCGAGCATCCCAATCCACTCACGAGGCTGACCATCCATCGTCACCTGGGCAAGGAGGTCGCTCGTTCCTACGTCGCGGACGATGGCCTGCTCTTGCGGCGCGAGGAGAGCAAGGTACCCGGCGCGCCGCTCGGTGATCCGGGCAGCGAGGCAACGGTGACGAAATTCACCGAGAGCACGCACAGCGAGATCGCCAGCGTCTGGGAGCCGGAAATCCGCGAGGCCAGTCTTCGTGAAGCGATCTCGATCTGCAATTCGATGGTCGTGGGAAAATTTCGCACCTTGGGTTCGACGTGGTCCGACTCCTTCGGCGTGACTTACCACGATGGCGCGGCCTTCGAGATTCGCGAGACACTGCTCGGCGATCTCACGGGCACGCAGGATGTCCGGTTTAGCGAGCGTACGCAACCGGCCGCGGCGAAAACAAAACCTCCAACCCCCGGGCGGGAATACATTCTCTTCATGCTCGCCGATATCAGGGGAGGCCCGCAAGTGCTCAAGTTCGTCGAAGCCACTCCGGAGTTGATGAAGGAGACCGCCCAGGCGCTGCTTCCCCCAACGACGCCCCGCTGGTAGGAACGGGGGTAGCGCCGACATGGCGCGCAGGCCTCCGCCGCCCAACGTTACTTCTTGCGCGTCAAAATCGCGCGAAACGCCAGCGTGGTCTGCGATTTCGGCTGCGCGGCCTGTGCGAACAACACCTTCATCGCATTTTTGCCCGAGAGTGTGCCGCGCATCAATCCGCCGCCCGTGTCCTGCGCGATGACGATCGTCTTCCCATCGAAATCCACCACGCCGGCAAATCCTTCCTTCGCCGAGGCCGGATCTTTTCCGAACCGGCTCCATGTCATGTAGCCATGAAAATTGGCGCCGGACTGCGCCGTGACCACCAGCGTCATCGAAGATTCCGCCGTCCCCTTGACGAACGAAACCGTGCTGGTCGCCGTCCATGTGCCGACGAGCGAAGGCACCTTCGCCTCCCCGGCAAATGACGACATGACGAACGAGAGAAAAACAACGGCGGCAAGGGGGAGCAGACGAGTCATGCCTCCGAGCATGGTCCGCCCGGATGGAGAGTCAAGTGCCGGAGTGCGGCGGCAGGGACAGGACTGTCAGGGCATCACTCCGGCAACAGTCGCCGGGGTTTCCTGATCATCTTTCTTTATCGGATCCGGCTCCGCGGAACCGGATTCGAGGCGGCTTCGGAGGATTTCGCAATCCACGTCTCCGCACCACGTGCCGACCACCACCGTGGCCACGCCATTCCCGACGAGATTGGTCAACGCACGCGCCTCGGACATGAATCGGTCAATGCCGAGAATCAACGTGAGGCCGGCCACCGGGATGTGTCCGACCGCCGATGCCGTGGCCGCGAGGACGAGGAAGCCGCTACCGGTCACGCCCGCGGCGCCTTTCGACATGAGCAGCAGCACCGCGAGCAGCGTGAGTTGGTGCCAGATATCGAGCGGGGTGTTGGTGGCTTGCGCGATAAAGACGGCGGCCATAGTGAGATAGATCGAAGTGCCGTCGAGGTTGAACGAGTAGCCGGTGGGAATGACGAGGCCGACCGTGGATTTCTTGATCCCGAGATTCTCGAGTTTGGTGATCATGCGCGGCAGCACGGACTCGGAGGACGACGTGCCGAGCACGATGAGCAGCTCCTCGCGAATGTATCTCACGAATTTCCAGATGCTGAATCCATGGGCTCGCGCAATCGCACCAAGCACGATGAAAATGAAGAAAAAACAGGTCAGGTAGAAGGACCCCATGAGCTTCATGAGCGGAAACAATGCGGCCGCGCCGTATTTGCCGATGGTGAATGCCATCGCACCGAATGCTCCGATCGGCGCGACCTTCATGATCATTCCGACAATGACGGACAGCACATGCGAGGACTTCTCGATAAGATTGAAGATCGTCGTTTCGCGCCCGCCAAGCCGGTGCAATGCAAATCCGACAAGAAGTGACAAAAGCAGGACCTGTAAAATTTCCCCATCCACGAATGGCGACAGGAAAGTGGTCGGGATGATGTTCATCACATGGTCGGTAATCGTTCCGATTTTCCCGGGCGCGACGTATTGCGAAATCGCCGATGTATCCAGCGTCTCGGGATTCACGTTCATGCCGGCGCCCGGGGCCACGACGTTCACGACGACGAGGCCGATGATGAGCGCGAACGTGCTGACGACTTCAAAATAGAGCAACGCCAGGCCGCCGGTTTTCCCGACGCGCTTCATGTTTTCCATCCCGGCGATTCCCGTCACGACGGTGCAAAAAATCACCGGTGCGATCATCGTTTTGATGAGCTTGATGAATCCATCGCCGAGCGGCTTCATCGCTTCGCCGGTCGCCGGGAAGAAGTGCCCGAGCAAAACGCCGGCGATGATCGCCGCGATCACCTGCGGATAGAGCGAGCGATGGAAAGGAACCTTCCGCGCGCTGGCTGTGCTGGCGCCGCTCATGGATTCGCCTTGAGGTATTTGGTGAGGAATTCGACCACGATCTCCTTGTTCCCGTCGGTCAGGAAGGGCTTCACGTCGTGCCCCGCGTTCGGGACGATGTGGATCGAGACGTCGAGCCCCGCGGCTTTCGCGACCTCGTAGAGATGCTCGGATTGTCCGGGGAACACCGTCTTGTCGGCCGCACCGTGAAAGATCAGCAACGGCGCGTCATCCGGAGTGACCTGCCACGCGCCGCTCGCGAGTTTTGCCAGCGCCTCGTGATCCTTCGGCGTGCCGCCGAGCAGATTGTAAACACGCGAGCCGGGCACGTCGGTCATCCCGGGCTGCGTCTTTGCGCGGAGAATGAAATCCACCGGACCGAAAAAATCCACGACGGCATTGACGCTCGAGCTTTGGCCGGAATTCCCGCCGACATCGCCCTCGAGTTGCTTGTTTCCGTTCGTTGTTCCGAGCAGCACCGCGAGATGCGCACCGGCGGAAGTGCCGATCGCCGCGATGCGTGTCGCGTCGTAGCCATAATCGCCGGCATGTGCGCGCAGCCAGCGCACGGCGGCTTTGCAGTCCTGGATTTGCGCGGGGTAAATCGCGTCCTTTGCGAATCGGTATTCAATGCTCGCTACGGCGAATCCGGATTTCGCGAGCCACGCAAACGACTGCTCCTTCCGGTCTCCCTGCGACCAGGCACCGCCGTGAATGTAGATGACCAGCGGCGGTTTCGATGTGGACGCCGGCACGAGGAGATCGAGCTGCAGCTTGTGCCCGCCGGGCGCGGCAAAAATCAAATCCGGAAACGCGCGCACGCTGTCTTTGGCAGCCGGGGCCGCGCACATCGGCCGGAGCAGCAGAGCGCCGGCGAGAAGGAGAAGAAGCGGGGCGGATCGCATTTGAGAGAATGCTAGCGGACGGTTCTGAATCTGCGGAGAACAATGACAAGGACCGCCGCCCCAATCTACCGGATTACAACGACCTTCGGAGCGGCGCTTGCGGGAGGCTTCGGGGCAGTGGCAATGGCTCCGGACTGAGTGCTCCGATTTCCAAGGATTTCTCCGCCTTCCCCCGGCCATGTCATTTCCGAAAATCGGCCTGCGGATTCGGTTTCCGGCTCGGCGGATCCGTCCGCGAGAAACGCACCGACATCCGCGAGTTTGTAATCGTCGAAAAGCCGCACGGACATTTTCGAGGCGTTTACGTAGAGCAGGGCCCCCTGCGGAATATGGGCGGCGGCGATCTTTTTGAGATCCATGTTCGAACCGTAAATTGCGCCGTCGCGGCCTTTCTGCGTGAAGAGCCGGACCGCCGTCAGGTCCCGGCCGCTGCGAAGATTTTGAACTCGAAAATTGATGAACTGCACATGGTCGGCGCGGCAGTAGGCACCGGTGTGGTCGAACTCGAGGCTGGTCGCCGGCAGCGGCGCGGATGTCGAGAGATCGGCGGTGCAATTCACCACCTTCACATGGTGGGCTCCCTCCTTGATATCCCATCCGTCGTTCACGGTGTCGGATGTGCGGCAGTTGTAGAAAGTGATGTATCCGGGCGTGTCAGCCTGGTCGGAAAGCCAGTTGCCCGTGGCGTCGCCCACGTAGAAGCCTTCGCCATAGCGGCCCTCCAATCCGGCATGACGCACCGTGCAATCCTCGACGAGCCAGTAGCGCGCCCGCGAGCGTTTGAACGTGAATCCTTCCTCCTGCGTGTCCGAGACATCCACACCGCGCAGCAGGCCATGGGCGCCGGTGACGTAGATCCCTTTTTCCCCGCCGCGCGTCGCAATATTTACGACGCGATAGTGGTCGTTCTGGATCTTGAGGACGGGGAGCTTTTTCGAATCGGTCGTGAGCACTGCCGAGCCGTCGCCCTCGATGGTGATCGGGGCTTCGGCCGTGCCATCCACGCTCGTAACAAAAATGCCCGAATGAGTTCCGGAGATTCGAATGGTATCGCCGGGGCGCGCGTCGGCGAGTGCCGCGGATAATGCATCCGGAGCGGTTTTTGCGGCCAAAGCAATGTGACAGATGCAGACGGTGGCGAATGCGAAAAGGAGGGAGCGGATTGGCATTCGTTGGTGAAATTGACGTCCCCGCGAGCCTTTCAGCAAGCGGAACCTGTGTCGCCGCAGGCTGAGCTTTTTAGCCCATAATGAGCTGACCGCCATCGTTGTGGCTTGCCATTTGGAAATGAGCTTCACATCCACGCCAGCTTCCCAGAGCCGCCGGATGAGGCACTGACGCAAACTGCGTTGTGAAACCCGTGGCAGCCCCAGCCGGTCGCATGCCGCATTGAGTGCCTACTTCCCATCTTTTTTGGATTTTTTTGGGGGAGAAACCTTCCTGCCTTCGCTTCGAACCTTTTCTATGAATGGCAGCAGGTAGTGATACAT
>JBOHXO010000376.1:0-2510 GCA_050737475.1 Chthoniobacterales bacterium | reverse complement strand
CGTCCGGAGTCATTGCATTTTCTCGAAGGGCAATTCACCGACTTCCTCGGCGAAGACTCAGTCATCGTTTCCGAGCCGTTCGCGAATCGGTTCGGAGTCCGCAGTGGCGATGTGGTCTCGTTGCCTGCGCCGGGCGGCATCGTGACTTTTCGAGTGGCCGGAGTTTTTCAGGACTACGCACACAGCGCGGGATTTTTGATGATGCAACGCCGCAATTACGATCGCCATTGGCCATCGCTCCCGGCCCAGTCCGCCGCATTGCAGCTCGCTCCGAACGCAAAGCCCGATGCAATCGGCGAGGCATTCCGCGAGCGATTCGGAGCACAGGGACAATTCACAATCCACTCCAACGCCAGCCTGCGCGCACGCATCTTTGAAATCTTCGACCAGACCTTTGCGGTCACGCTCGTATTGCGCGTGATTTCCGTCGTCGTGGCCGCAGCCGGCGTCACGCTCTCGCTGCTTATTCTCGCCGCCGAACGCGAACGCGAGATCGGCGTGTTGCGTGCCATCGGCGCTTCGCGCGCGCAGGTCGTCGGACTTTTTTTACGCGAGGCCGCGCTCATCGGATTCATCGCGAGCATGGTCGGCATCGCCTCGGGCGCCTGCCTCGCCATGGTGCTCACATGGGTGATCAACAAGGCGTTCTTCGGCTGGACGGTCAGCCTCAGCTACCCGCTCGACACACTGCTCACCACGCCGCTGTGGATCATCCCGGTTGCAATCCTCGCGGCGCTGCTGCCCGCATGGCGCGCGGCATGCGTGGCGCCCGCGCGCGCCGTGCGGTTCGAATGATCAAGGCTGCGGATACGCCTTGATGTAATTCGCGAACCACTTTGCCGACGGCTGGATGATCCGGTCCTTCGTCTTCGGATCGAACGCGAACAGGCCGAAGTTCGCGCCATAGCCCTCGGTCCATTCGTAGTTGTCCACGAGCGTCCACGGAAAATATCCCTGCACCTCCACGCCATCCGCCATCGCGCGCCGCATTTGCGCAAGATGGCTGCGGACATAGGCAATGCGCTTCTGCTCGCTCTGTGTGCCGAGCCCATTTTCGGAAATCACCATCGGCTTTTTGTAGCGCTTCCACGTCAGCGAAAGCGTGTTGTAGAGCCCTTCCGGCGTGATCTCCCAGCCCATCTGCGTGTAGTTGGAGCCCAGCTCGCCCTGCCCGTGTTGCAGGAACCGCGGAATCGTTGCGTCCTGGCTGTAGTAATAATTCACGCCGATCAGGTCCATGGAATCCACGACCTTGTCGAGCTGGTCGTAGTTCTGCCGCTGCATCGTATTGTAAGTCATGAACGTCGGGTCGCCGGACCACGCCCGCTTCCAGTAGGGCAGCGAGTAGATGCCCATCACGAGTGCATCGGATCGCTCGCGTTTTACGATTTGCGAAGCCTCGATGAACATGCGCGCGCTCACGTCCATCGCACGTTTGTAGGACCACGGACGCAGCAGCAATCCCGGCGGCCAGTGCGCACCGATGTAGCCGAGCTGGAGCGCGCCGTTCGGTTCGTTCTGCGGCACATACACTCGCACGTAGGGCTTCAACTCACGCACCATGCGCGTGACAAACGCCTGCCAGTGCGCCTCGACATCGGAATATAGAAAATTCGCCTTCGTGAGATTTTTCGTGTCGTACATCCACGCGGGGAATGTGAAGTGCCAGAGCGTCACCACCGGCTCGATGCCCGCCGCACGGACCTTGCGCGCCATCTCGCCATACTGGCGGATCGCCGCCTCGTTGAACTCGCCCGGCCGCGGCTCGACACGCGCCCACTCGATCCCGAAACGGAAATGGTTCACGCCAATCGCGCGCAACGCCGCGAGGTCCTTGTCGAAGTTCGACCACGAATACACCGCGTTCCCGCGCGGCGGCGCGTGTCCCTCCTCCGCGAAAATATCCCAGTCCGTCTGGAACCACGCGGGCGATCCCTCCGGCGCGCCGACATCCTCGTTCTGGAACGGGCTCGTCGAGGTCCCCCACCAGAATTCCTTGTCCGGCAATGGCGCCGCAGCCCCCGGATGCCGCGTCTTCGGCGGCATGACACACCCTCCGAGCAAACTGGCGGCGGCGGCGATTACGGCGAGGCGGAACGAAACATTCATATTGAAGACGGGGAGACCCGGTGCTTCCCTGCTAAACGCTCGCGATGATCGCATCAACCCGCATTTTCCAAATCGCCGTCCTAGCGGCGGCACTCTCGGCATCGCAAACCTTCGCCGGGGGCATCGAGATTTCCGCGAATCCTGACACCATCGTCCTGCGCGACGGAAGCATCGTGAAGGGGATGATCGTCAAAAGTATTCGCGGCAATGTGACGATCCAGACTCCCAACGGCGAGGAAACCTACGAGCGCGACAAGATTTCGCGCGTTCACGACGTGCCCGGCGAGGGCGAGTATCTCACCGACATCGAGCGACGGGGCGACTTCCCACCATGGCGCACGATCGTCAATGACCTGCGTCACAGCGACGGCGTGCGTTCGCTCGAGCAGATTCCCGCGACG
>JBOHXO010000375.1:0-10247 GCA_050737475.1 Chthoniobacterales bacterium | reverse complement strand
CTTGTCGGGAGTTCACCTGAATTTTCGCGCAATGAAAAATAATCGTGTCTTTCGTGCGGTGTGGCTCGCAGCAGCGATGCTTGGACTCACTTTTGGTTCGAATGCCTTTGCGGCCAAGGGCGGCAGTGGCGGGGATTTGACCGACTTCGTGGGTTCCTATTCGGGGACGATCACTTTTCCAACAACGCTCTTCGGGGCCGGGCCCGTTTTGAATTACACCGGCCCGGGATTGCTCGTGGTGACCGCGAAGGGCAAGAAAGCCTCGATCATCTTCATGTGCTCGGCCAGCGCTCCGCTCGCAGTCGGCACCAGCGTGAGCATCAACAGCAAGCTCAGCTCGACCGGGAAGTTCACGACCGGGGGCAACATTTCGGGAGAGCCGTTCAATCCGGCGTCGGGCAAATTCAAAGTCCGCGGCAAGAAGCTCACCTCCACGCCTTACTCGTTCGTGGTTCCGTCGAATCTGACCACGCTGAATTGGGGTGTGTCGTATAAGATCTCCGGAAAATCGGTCACGGCGACCGGTCCAGCGGTATTCAGCTACTTCGGCTTCACGTCGGCGGGAACGTTCACCTTCAAGGGCAAGCGGCTCGCGCAGTAAGGGCCGGCTACGGCCCGACGGCGTAGATTCTAAAAAACGGGTTCGAATAAACCGGCGTCAGCCATCGCGGCGCGAGGATGGGCGAGTTGTAAATCGTCGCGGCCAGCGAGTGGCGCGTGGCGGTTTTGCCGAGCAGGTATGTGGCTGCGCCGAGCACGCGCGACGGCTCGTAGGCGACGACGTAGCTCACGTTGCGGCGATTGAGAATCTCTCGCGCCTCGTTTTCATCGTTGGTGAGATAAAAGCGCGAGGCGTCCACGATGCCGGCCAGGCTCTCGTGCGAGCTACCCGCGACGCATGGCTGGCCCGACCAGTAGGCAAGCGGCGGCGACAGCCACCATGGCGCGAGGATGCCGGTGCGTTCGTTCGAGATGAGCGCGTTTGCGACTTCGCGAAGCCGGGCGTAGTCGAGGCGTTGCTCGTCGCGGTAGGCGGCGACGGATTCCCCGGGGTAAAGCAGCGCGTCCCAGCTGCTCGCGACGGGTAGCAGGGACAGGCCGAACAACGTCCATGCCACGCCGCGCGAGGGAATGGCGGCGAGCGCGGAGGGCAGCGCCAGCGCGGCAATGAGCGCGAGGTAGCAACCCCAGCGGATTTGCCAGCAGGTGAGGCCGTAGGTCACGAGGGTGAGCACGAGCAGCGCGAGCAAAAACGATTCGCGTGTTTTCCAGAATCGCCATGCGAGCAGGAACGGCAGCGCGGGCGCGAGCCAGCCGAGCCAGCCGGGAAATTGCGCGGAGATCGGCGAGAGGTGCGCGAGTTCGCCGATGCTTTGGGACCAGTTCGCGAAATACTGCGCGAATTCGTGCGAGGGAATGATCGCGGGCCAGCCGTCGAAGAGGACTCGCACCGCGAAAATGCCGGCGACTACGATCCAGCCGTCGCGCCAGTCGCGTGTGAAAGCCTTGCGGCGAAGCAGCGCGGACCGCAGCACGAGCAGCAGTCCGAAAACGACGAGCGGCTCGAAGAGGCTCGTCCACAGCGCAAGGCCCCATGCGGCTCCCCAGGCGATGGCGAGCTTGCGGTCCGTCGTTTTCCACAGGCTCCATTCCGCGGCGAGGCCGGCGGCCATGAAGAAGAGCAGGAGCGATTGGTGGTCGGGCCGGCCGAGCTTGAAGGCCTGGACAAGGATGGGCGAGACGGCGACGAGCAGCAGCATCGCGTGGCGATAGGGTAGACGTTCACGCGTGCTCCAGGCCCATAGCAGGACGAGCGTGGCGAGGCCGAGCAGCGGCGAAATCCATGCGCCGGCGAGGTCGAGATACTGCTTGCTGAATGGCGAGAGCACGACCGCGAGCGATGCGATGAGCCAGTCGAGCGGCGCGGTGACGTGCGAGTCCACGCCTTGCGGAAAATTTTCGAAATCCTGATGCCGGATGGGCAGTAGCGATTGGTGCATCACCTGCTGGACGCGGGACATGCGCGCGTAGCAATCCGCATCCACGAAATACACGCCGTGATCCACGAACACGTAATTGTGCATCGCCGTCGTCGCGGCAAGCATGAGGCCGGCCAAAATCAGCAGTCCGGCGAGGCGCAAAAACATGCCCCGCATCATGGGTTTGCGAGGTGAATTCGACAAGCGATTGCTGACGGGCTGCAGCCCCAATATATTGTGGTCGGCGTTTTTGGCATTCCCATATTCTGCGGTCGCGGCTGGATTTTTTGGGATAAAAACATTGTCGGGTCATGCCGCCGGCGCGTAGAATTTCACCCAAGTTTTCAGCCCTCGTTTTTACCGCATCTAATGTCCTCAGAATCCGACGCTCCGAAGTCCGAGACCGCCTCGAAAAAAGCCAATTACAATGCCGATGATTTGAGCTCGTTGAAGGGGCTTGAAGCGGTCCGGAAAAAGCCGGGAATGTATATCGGCGGCACCGACGAGCGGGCGCTGCACCATTGCGTGTCCGAGGTGCTCGACAACTCGGTGGACGAATTTCTCGCGGGGCATTGCACGCACATTGACGTCACGATTCACTCGGACGGTTCGATTTCCATTCGCGACAACGGCCGCGGAATTCCGGTGGACATCAACAAGGAGGAAAACATGCCCGGCGTGGAGCTCGTGCTCACGCGGCTGCACTCCGGCGGCAAATACGGGCAGGGCAATTACGAATATTCCGGCGGCACGCACGGCGTGGGCGCGAAGTGCGTGAACGCGGTGTCGGAGTGGTTCAAGGTCGAGGTAACGCGCGAGGGAAAGATTCACGCAATGTCGTTCGAGCGCGGCACGACGAAGCAGAAACTGCACGTCATCGCGGAGGTCAAGTCGAAGAAGCACACCGGCACGTTGATCACGTTCATGCCGGACACGGAAATTTTCCTGGAGACGATCGAGTTCAAGGCGGAGCGCATCATCACGCGCCTCAACGACCTCGCCTACATCAACGCGCCGCTGAGCTTCACGTTCATTGACGAGCGCGTCGAGGGCTTCAAGCCCGTGCAGATTCAGCATCCGAAGGGCGTCGAGGATTTTGTCGCGCGGCTCGCCGAGAACAAGACGCTCGTGCATCCGAAGCCGATCATGATCAAGGGCACGCGCGATCGCGTGATCGTCGAGATCGGCCTGCATTACACGGACACCTACAACGAGCAGCTCCTTTGCTACACGAACGCGGTGCCAAATCCGGACGGCGGCACCCATTCCACGGGCTTTCGCGGCTCGTTGACGCGCGCGATCAACCAATACGCGAAGAACAACAACCTCATCAAGGACAAGGAGCCCGCGATCACCGGCAACGACGTGCTCGAGGGCATCGCCGCGGTGGTGAGCGTGAAGCATCCCGATCCGCGCTTCGAGTCGCAGACGAAGGTGAAGCTCATCTCGCCCGAGGTGGAGAGCATTGTCGGCTCGGTGAGCTACGAGGGGTTGATGCTGCACTTCGACCAGAATCCCGGTGTCGGCAAAAAAATCATCGAAAAATGTTTGATGGCGGCACGCGCCCGCGAGGCTGCGCGCAAGGCCCGCGAGACGGTGCGCAAAGGCGCGCTCACCGGCGGCGGCCTGCCCGGCAAGCTGGCGGATTGCTCCGAGCGCGATCCGAATTTAACCGAGCTCTACGTGGTCGAGGGCGATTCCGCCGGCGGCTCCGCGAAGCAGGGGCGCGACCGGCGCTACCAGGCGATTCTTCCGATCAAGGGCAAGATCATCAACGTCGAGAAAGCGCGTCTCGACAAGGTGCTGCAAAACACCGAGGTGCAGACGCTCATCACGGCGATCGGCACGGGCATTGGCGCGGGCGAGGAGGAGGGCGCGTTCAACATGGAGAAGCTGCGCTACGGCCGCATCATCATCATGACCGATGCCGACGTGGACGGTTCGCACATTCGCACGCTGCTGCTCACGTTTTTTTACCGGCAGATGCCCGACCTCGTGAAGCAGGGCAAAATTTTCATCGCGCAGCCGCCGCTGTATTTGATCAAGCGCAAGAAGCGCGAGGAATACGTGGATGACGATGCGCAGTTGAACAAGATTTTGATCTCGCTCGGCGCCGACGAGGTGAAGCTCAAGAATCTCGCGGACGGCAAGGTCTTCACCGCGGGCCAGCTCAAGGAAATGCTCGAGCTGCTCGAGCGGCTTGCGAAATTTTCCGACGCGATCCGGCGTCACGGCGGCGACTTCGAGACGTATCTCAGCGAGCGCGCGCCAAAGACCGGGGCGCTGCCGACTTTCATGTTGAAGGTGCGCGAGGGCAACACCGAGTGGGCGACGTATTTCCCCGGCGAGGCCGAGGTGCGAACGTTCCACGAGGAGAATCGGGATTTGAATATCTACGACGATCCCGCCCCGGAATTTGCGGAAGGCGAAGACCTCGTGCTCGAAGTCGCGGCTCCAAAGTCGAAAAAGGACGATGGCACAGCTCGCCGCCGGGCCAAGCTCGTCGCGCTGCACGAATCCTCGACGGTGCAAAAACTCATAGACGAACTCGCGAAGAAGGGGCTCAAGATCGAGCACTACGCCGACAGCGATACGCCGATCTTCGAGTTGATCGAAGGCGAGGGCGACAGGGCGACGACGCGCCCGATTTTCGCGATTCCCGAAATCCTGGCCAACGTGCTCGAGATCGGCAAACGCGGGCTGTCCATCCAGCGGTTCAAGGGCCTTGGTGAAATGAATCCCAAGCAGCTCTACGAGACGACGATGAATCCCGAGAAGCGCAAGATGCTGAAGGTGGATTTGAACGAGGACAACGCCATGGAGGCGGACCGTATGTTCACCATCCTGATGGGCGAAGTCGTCGAGCCCCGCCGCCAATTCATCGAGGACAACGCGCTGAACGCGCGGTTGGATGTCTGAGTTTTGACAGAATTAACAGAATTTACGGAATTGGAAGGGAAGGAATACGATTTGGCCGGAGAAGTGATCGGCGCGGCGATGAAAGTTCATCGTGTGCTTGGGCATGGCTTTTTGGAGGCCGTATATCTCAACGCATTGGCGCATGAGCTTTTGACCTGCGGTCATGCGATTCGAACACAGGTTCCGCTTGAGGTTCGATACGACGATGTCGTTGTTGGAAATTATGTCGCCGATTTAATGATCGGCGATGCGCTCATCATCGAGATCAAGGCCGTCCAGGCTTTGGCCAAGGCTCACGAGGCGCAATTGGTAAATTATCTTACTGCGACGCGCATCGATGTTGGTCTGCTCTTGAACTTTGGCGCGGCCAGCCTCGAATTTCGGAGAAAAGCCCGCATCTACAGTCCTCCCAATTCCGTTAATTCTGTAAATTCCGTCTAAAGAAACTTCCCGTGTATACGCAGAACGAAAAAGTCGAGAAGGTCAATGTGGCCGAGGAGATGTCGAAGTCCTTTCTGGACTACTCGATGTCCGTCATTATTTCCCGCGCACTCCCCGATGCCCGCGATGGATTGAAGCCGTCGCAACGCCGCATTTTGGTGACGATGAACGATCTCGGCGTGATGCCGAATCGCAAGCACATCAAGTGCGCGAAGATCGTCGGCGACACGATGGGCAACTACCATCCGCACGGCGACCAGGCGATCTACCCGACGCTCGTGCACATGGCCCAGCCGTGGGCGATGGGCGAAATGCTTGTGGATGGTCAGGGCAACTTCGGTTCGCTCGAGGGCGATCCGCCGGCGTCCATGCGTTACACCGAGGCCCGCCTGCGCCATCTCGGCGCCGTCCTCATGGACGACATGGACAAGGACACGGTGGATTTCGTCCCCACCTACGACGAGCGCTTGATGGAGCCGACGGTCCTGCCCGCGGCGTTCCCGAATCTCCTCGTCAATGGCGGCACCGGCATCGCGGTCGGCATGGCGACCAACATCCCGCCGCACAATCTGAGCGAGTGCATTGATGGCATCTGCGCGCAGATTGACGATCCCGAGATCACGATCGAGGGCCTCATGGCGCACGTGAAGGGCCCGGATTTCCCGACCGGCTGTTTGCTGCAGGGCGTCGGCGGCATCAAGCAGTACTTCGAGACCGGGCGCGGGCAGGTGCGTTGCCGTGGGCGCGTCGGGGTGGCCGAGGTCAAGGGTGGCCGCGAGCAAATCATCATCACCGAGATTCCCTACAACGTGAATCGCGCGGAGCTCGTGAAGCGCATCGCGGATCTCACAAACGAGAAGATTCTTGTCGGCATCAGCGACGTGCGCGACGAAAGCGCCGAGGACACACGCGTCGTCATTGACCTCAAGCGGGACGGCAATCCCAAGGTCATCATCAACAATCTCTACAAGCACACCGCGCTCGAGTCGTCGTTCAGCGTGAACATGCTGGCGATTGATCACGGCAGGCCGAAGCTGCTTTCGCTCAAGGACGCCATTACCAGCTATATCGAGCACCGCCGCGAGATCGTGCTGCGCCGCACGCGCTACTTGCTTGCCGCCGCCGAGGTCGAAGCCGAGAAGCTCGAGGGCTATCTCATCGCGCTCGCGCACCTCGACGATTTCATCAAGATCATCCGCGACTCGAAGGACCGCGACGATGCGAAGTTCAAGTTGATGGCGCTCTCGTGGACGCAGAAGGCCGTCGAGAAAATCGGCATTCTGATTCGCAGCGAGGCGCGTTTGACCGCTGACGGGAAATACAAGTTCACCGAGAAGCAGGTCGGACACATCCTCGACCTTCGCCTCTACCAGCTCACCGGACTCGAGCGCGAGAGCATCAAGGGCGAATACGACGCGTTGCTCGTCACGATCAGGGACCTGCTCGACATCATCGCGAAGGAAGCCCGCGTGCTCACGATCATCAAGAACGAGCTGCGCGAAATCCAGACGAAGCACGGCCAGGCGCGCCGCACGCAGATCGTGCCGGCCGAGGGCGAGATCAGCATCGAGGATCTCATCGCGAACGAAGGCTGCATCATCACGATCACGCACAACGGCTTCATCAAGCGCACCGCCGTCTCCGCCTACCGCGCCCAGCGCCGCGGCGGCAAGGGTGTGATCGGCATGGTCGCCCGCGAGGCGCAGAACGAGGAGGAGGACAGCGACTTCGTCGAGCATCTCTTCACCGCGGCGACGCACGATTACCTGATGTTCTTCACGCACGACGGCCGTTGCTACGTCGAACGTGTGTTCGAAATTCCCGAGGGCTCGCGCGCCAGCAAGGGCCGCAGCATCGCGAATCTCCTCGAGCTTCGCAGCGAGGAGCAAATCGCCGCGACGATTCGCATTCAGGGCCAGAAAAACGAGGAGGACACCTGGACGGACAAATTGAAAATCGTCTTCGCGACGCGCAGCGGCATCGTGAAGAAATCGAACCTTCGCGATTTCAAAAACATCCGGAAGGGCGGCATCATCGCCATCCAGATCGAGGAGGGAGACCGTCTCATTGATTGCAAGCTGACCAATGGCCTCAACGAAATCGTGCTCATCACGCACGACGGAATGAGCATTCGCTTCAACGAAGAGGAACTCCGCGACCAGGGCCGCAACACGGTCGGTGTCTGGGGTATTCGCCCGGATAAAAATGACTATGTGGTCGGTGCGGCGCTCGTTGATCCGAACGCCAAGCTGCTCGTCGCCGGTGAAAACGGCCTCGGCAAACGCACGCCATTCGATGATGAAAACGGTCCGGTTTATCGCCTGCAATCGCGCGGCGGCAAGGGCGTCATCACGATGAAGACCAACGACAAGACCGGCGGCGTCGCCGGGGCGCTCACCGTGCGCGACACGGACGAACTCATGCTCATCACGAACAAGGGCAAGATGGTTCGTACCAAGGTCGCCGGCATCCGTGAGACCGGCCGCAACGCACAGGGCGTCATTCTCATCAACATGCGCGACGGTGAGATCCTCTCCGGCATCGCCCCGGTGGTCCGGGACGAGGAGGAGGAAGACGCCCCGGAAGGCGAAGCTGCGGCGGAATAAGCAGGAAGTTTCGCTGTGATTTTCGGGCCGGATTTGCCGATGCAAATTCGTCGAGGACACCTTTGTCAAAGCGGTGTTGGTGTGCAATAATCAAGCCAACCGAGGGCCGCATTATGAGCACACCGGACACTCCGACGAAACGCCTGCCATGGAGCGTTTGCTCCAGTCACGCGATTTTCGAAACCGACGCAAAACGAATCTGGCCGCTGCTGGCCGATTTCAAAACGCTCGCAACCCTGGTCCCCGAAGTCGCGTCCTGCGAGGTGGACGGTGCGGGGGTCGGACTCACGCGCACGCTGACATTCGACGACGGCAAGGTCGTCCACGAACTGCTCATCGTGAATCATCCGGAGCTCTTTCGGCTTTCCTACTCGATGCAGGATCCTGCGCCGTTTCCGTGGAAACATTATTTTTGCACGCACCAGCTCCAGCCGCTTGGCGCGGGGCAGACGCACTTTCATTACACCGGGTATTATCATCCGAACGGTGCCACCGACGCGGAAATCCAGAGCTCATTGCGCGGCTTTTACCACGCTGTCTTCGAGGGAATCGGGCGTGTCCTGGGTGTGAAGTTCGCCATTCAATCGTAGCCGGTCGCAGGAATGCCGCCCGTGCCGTCCAAATGTTTTCGAGACGACGGAATGGAAACTGCTTCAAGATGAGGAGCGAATCGGTGCTGAAATCTCTCTGACGGCGCTACCCACCGGAACACACAGGCATGAAACAGACCGAAGAATCCGCAAGCGCCACCGAGTCAAAATCCGGGCCTGCAAAAGCAGCAAAGGCGGCCAAAAAGAGCAAAGAGGAAAAGAAATTTCCGCCGAAGCCGAAGCTCACGGGTGCGTCATTCCCGATGGTTGCCATCATTGACGAGCAGGTGCGCACGAGCATTCCCGCCGAGCTCATCGAGCGCGTGAAGCAGGCGAAGAGCAAAAAGGACATCATCAGCTCGACGTATCCTTACGATCGCGTGATGAAGTCCACCGACTACATCGAGGAGGTCGAGTTGCTGCACATCGAGCTCGTCAAGATGCAGTCGTGGGTGAAGGAAAGCGGCGAGCGCGTCGTGTTGATTTTCGAGGGCCGCGATGCCGCCGGCAAAGGCGGCTCGATCAAGACATTCACCGAAAACCTCAATCCCCGCGGCGCCCGCGTCGTGGCGCTGGTCAAGCCTTCGGACACGGAGCGCGGCCAGTGGTATTTTCAGCGCTACGTGCAGAGGCTGCCGACCCATGGCGAAATCGTTTTCTTCGACCGCTCGTGGTACAACCGCGCCGGTGTCGAGCACGTGATGGGCTTTTGCACGCCGCACGATTATCTCGAGTTCATGCGGCAGGCGCCGGAGTTCGAGCGCATGCTCGTTCGCAGCGGCATCCGGCTTTTCAAATTCTGGTTTTCGGTGAGCCGCGCGGAGCAGCTCCGCCGCTTCCTCAGCCGCGCTCAGGATCCGCTCAAGCAATGGAAACTCAGCCCGATGGATGTCGAGTCGCTCGGGCGTTGGGACGAATACACGAAGGCCAAGGAATCCATGCTATTCTACACGGACACCGCTGACGCGCCGTGGACGATCGTGCGCTCCGACGACAAAAAACGCGCGCGACTGCAGGCCATGAAATTCCTGCTCTCAGCCATTCCCTACGAGGGCAAGGATGAGAAGCTCGTGAACAATATTGATCCGCTGATCGTCGGCAGTGCGCAGGCCATCTACGAGCACGGAGAACGCGTTCACAAGCCGGCGTCGCCGGCAGCCTAGGCTTCCGTCGCGCGGTCAATGGCCGCGAGTTCATCGTCCGTGAACGAAAGATTTGCGACGGCCTCGACGTTTTCCACGATCTGCTGCGGGCGGCTCGCGCCGATGAGCGCGGACGTCACGACCGGGCTCCGCAGCACCCATGCGAGCGCCATCTGCGCGAGCGACTGGCCGCGGGCCTTTGCGACATCGTTCAATGCGCGCAGTCTGTTTTGCAACTCGGGCGTGATGCGGTCGGTGGTCAGGAAAGCGGAGCTTCCGGCCGCGCGTGAATCGGCGGGGATGCTGTCGAGGTAGCGGCCCGTGAGCAGGCCCTGCGCGAGCGGGCAGAAGGCGATGCATCCGACGCCGTTTGTATCAAGCGTCTTGAGAAGTCCCGTGGTTTCCGGCGTGCGGTCGAGAATGTTGTAGAGCGGCTGGTGAATGAGCATCGGCACGCCAGCCTCGCGCAGAAATTTCGCGGCGGCGTCGGCGCGCTCAGCATCGTAGTTCGACACGCCTACGTAAAGCGCCTTGCCCATTTTCACGGCGTCCACGAGCGCGGTCATGGAC
>JBOHXO010000374.1:0-5139 GCA_050737475.1 Chthoniobacterales bacterium | reverse complement strand
GGGTGCATACGCGACTTGTCCGCGCCGCCGCCGAATTCCTCCTTCACGAATTCGTCGTAGTCGAAATCGTCGTCGGGCAGGTCGAGTCCGTCCGCAGCATCGTCCTTCCAGCCGGAATTGTGGTCCGCGCCGCATCCGGGGCAGGCGAGGGCCTTCGGCGGGACACCCTCGCCGCAGACGGGGCAGACTTCGGGCGGCCGCAGTCGGCTGTTGCAGTAGCGCGGCATATGTAAAAAGATGAAGGAATATGGCTGAGGGAGGAAGTGCATTGTCGCCGCCGCGAGGGTTGAGGTAGCCTGCGGTTCTCCCCTACGATCATGAATACGCGACTCTTCGTGATGCTTGCCCTGCTTGCTGGCCTGGCGCCGCTGCACGCGGCTAACAAAAAGAAGGCGCAGGAGCTCTTCGAGGCGGCGATCGAGAAGGCGCGCAGGAACGATGCGCAGGGAGCGATCGCCGATCTTACGGCCTCGCTCGAGGCGGACCCGAAGGCCTACCAGTCGGCGAATTATCGAGGGCAGATCAAACAATCCCAGCATGACTACGAGGGCGCGATAGCCGACTTCACGCTCGCCATGAAGATCGAGCCGCGATTCGACGCGCCGTATAACAATCGCGGCATGTGCTACGACGAGATCGCCGATTGGGGGAAGGCGATGGAGGATTACAACAAGGCCATCGCCGTGAATCGCCGAAGCAACTCGGCATGGAACAACCGTGGGGTGCTGAAACAGAAGATGCGGGATATGAAGGGGGCGATCGCGGACATGAACGAGGCCATTCGCATCAAGCCGACGGCTCTCTATTACGTTAACCGCGGGCGGGTGCTTGGGGAAACAGGTGAGCTGGCCGCGGCGACCGAAGACTTGTCGAAGGCGATCAAGCTGGAGCCTCAGGATCCCTCGGCCTACCTCGAGCGCGGGAACGTGAAGGCGAAGGGCGGCGATTACTTCGGGGCAATGCTGGATTACGACCAGGCATTGAAGATCGCTCCGAATTATTCCATGGCGCTCAATCGTCGCGCGATTGCGAAGCGCTTCTCCGGTGACTTCGAGGGCGCGTTGAAGGACTTCGGCCGCGCCATGGAAATCAGCCCCCAAGAGCCGTCTCTCTACAACAACCGTGGGCTGATGCTGCGGCAAAAGGGCGATCTCGAGGCGGCGCTCGCCGACCTGAACAAGGCGATCGAGCTGAAACCGAAGGAGGCGCTCTACTACAACAGCCGCGGTCTCGTGAAGCGCAGCCGCGGGGATATGCAGGGCGCAATGGTGGATTCCACAAAGGCGATTGAACTGGACCCGACCCTCGCGACGGCCTACGCGGATCGCGCGGAGGCGGAGATGGAGACGAAGGATTTCGGGAAGGCGCGGGGTGATTTGAACCGCGCACTGCAACTCGAGCCGAAGAACGCGGACTTCCGCGAGGCGTTCAAAAAGCTCGAAGCGATGGCTGCCGGCACCTGGAAGCCGCCGGCCACGCAGCCGACGCCCAGCTTCAGAATGTCCGACTGATTGCTGCGGAATTCCCGGGCCTACAACCGCGAGATCAGCAGCTCGCGCTGGAAGATGAGTTCCTTCGGCAGGTCGGTGTAGAGCTTGATAAACAGCTCGTCCTGCAGCACCAGCTCGCGGTGCCACTCGACCTTGTCGAGGTGCTGCATGCGGTCGAATTGCTCGCGCGAAATATCAATGCCGCGCATGTCGAGGTCGTCGTAGTCGGGCATCCAGCCGATCGAGGTCTCGAGCGCGTGCGCGCCGAACTGGCACCGCTGCACCATCCATTTCAACACGCGCATGTTGTCGCCGTAGCCGGGCCAGAGAAATTTTCCATCCTCGCCCTTGCGGAACCAGTTCACGTGGAAAATGCGGGGCACATGCTTGATCTTCCCGCGCATCTCGAGCCAGTGCGCGAAGTAGTCGCCCATGTTGTAGCCGCAGAATGGCAGCATCGCCATCGGGTCGCGGCGCACCTGGCCGATCGTGCCGGCGGCGGCGGCCGTCATTTCGCTGCCGACCGTCGCGCCGAGATACACGCCGTGGATCCAGTTGAACGCCTGGAAAATGAGCGGCATCGTCGTCGGGCGGCGGCCGCCGAAAATCATCGCGCTCACTTTCACGCCCGCGGGATTTTCCCAATCGGGATCAATGATCGGGCAGTTGCGCGCCGGCGCGGTGAAGCGGCTGTTTGGGTGCGAGGAGAGGATCGGCTTGCCCTCGGCGTTTTTCTGGCCGGGCGTCCAGTCGTTGCCGAGCCAGTCGATCAAATGCGCGGGCGGCTCTTTCGTCATGCCTTCCCACCACACGTCGCCGTCGTCGGTGAGGCCGACGTTCGTGAAGATGGTGTCGCGCTTGATGGAGTCCATCGCCATCGGATTACTGTCGTAGCTCGTGCCGGGCGCGACGCCGAAGAATCCGGCCTCGGGATTGATCGCGCGCAGGTCGCCGTCGGGGCCGGGCTTGATCCACGCGATGTCGTCGCCGACGCACGAAACTTCCCAGCCCTCGTCCTTGAGGTGCTTCGGCGGGATGATCATCGCGAAGTTCGTCTTTCCGCACGCGCTCGGGAAGGCGGCGGTGACGTAGGTCTTGCGGCCGTTGGGATCCTTCACGCCGAGGATGAGCATGTGCTCGGCCATCCAGCCTTCGTCGCGGCCCATGACCGACGCAATGCGCAACGCGAAACATTTTTTGCCGAGCAACGCATTACCGCCGTAGCCCGAGCCGAAGCTCATGATGAGCCGCTCCTCGGGGAAGTGCGTGACGTAGGTATTCTCGGGATCGCATGGCCACGGGACGTCCTTTTTCCCGTCGGGAAGGGGTTGGCCGACGGAGTGCAGGCACTTCACGAAGAAGCCGTCCTGGCCGATCTGCTCGAGCACGGCGGTCCCCATGCGCGTCATGATTTTCATGTTCGCGACGACGTAGGGACTGTCGCTGATCTCGACGCCGTATTGCGCGATCGGCGAGCCGAGCGGGCCCATGCAAAATGGAATGACGTAGAGCGTGCGGCCGCGCATGCAGCCGGCGAAGAGCGGACGCAGCCGCGCCTTCATTTTGTCGGGATGCTCCCAATTGTTCGTCGGGCCGGCGTCCTTGTCGCTCACCGAGCAGATGAACGTCCGCTGCTCGACGCGGGCGACGTCGCGCTTGTCGGAGCGCACGAGAATGCAATTCGGCCGCTTGTTCGCGTCGAGCCACACGCCTGCGCCGGAGTCCACGATGAGCTGGCGCATGCGTTTGTCCTCGGCATCGGAACCGTCGCAGAGATGCACGTCGTCGGGCTCGGTAAGGGTGGCGATTTCCGCGACCCAGGATTGGATGTGCGGATTGCCGGGGCAAAGGCTCTGGCATTTTTCGAGAAGGGCGGCGGAGGCGGACATGGCGGATGAGTTGGGTTTTGGCGGGTCGTGAAAAGGACGCGGCTCTCAATCGTAAAGTTCCAAAAATCGGGAGGCTGCACAAGCCATCCCTTGTCAAATGGCACTTGTCCCTTGTGCGGGCCGCGACTAACTTCGAGGCACAATCATGATCGCCGGCCGGCACTCCGAGGATTACTACCCGATCACATGGGTGGGCAGATTCCCGATCTATATCACCACACTGCTGGTGATCATCCACGTCACCACCATGGTCGGCACGGTGGTCGCGACTTCGATCACGGGCATCCCCGATCCGATTGCGAACCCCTGGCTCCAGCCGCTCGTCTATACGAGCGCCGGCGTGCTGCAGCATCTCTCGCTCTGGCAATTCGGAAGTTACGCCTTCATCAACCTGCCATCCGTCTGGTTCGCGATCGAGATGGTGCTGCTCTACTCGTTCGGTCGGGAGATCGAAAAATTCCTCGGCCGCAAATCCTTCCTGCTGCTCTACGTCTCGCTGCTCCTCGTCGGGCCGGCCGTCCTCACGCTGCTGGGCCTCGCGCACATTCACAGCGCGCCGCTCTACGGCAGCGGGGCGATTCACTTCGCTGTCTTCGTGGCGTTCGTCACGCTCTATCCGAACGTGGAAATGATGTTCTTCCGCATCCAGATCAAATGGATCGCCGTCATCCTGCTCGCCGTCTACTCGCTCGGCTACATCGCCTTTCGCGACTGGACGGACCTCGGCATCATCTGGCTCGAAAGCGCGTGCGCCGTGTTGATGATGCGTCGCGCAGGCGTGATGACCGCGCAGTTCGAGTCGTGGATTCCCGCGGAACGAAACGACGATCCGCCACGGCTCCGCGGCCGCGCGCGACGCGAGGAACTTCCCGAGCCCGACCTGCACGAATCCATTGACCCGTTGCTGGAAAAAATTTCGCGGCACGGCATCGGCAGTCTCACGAAACGGGAGCGTCAGCGCCTCGAGCAGGCGCGCGCCGATCTCCTGCAACGCGAGAAGCAGCGCTAGGATGGACGGCCCCGCGCAGTCCTCCCCGCCAAATCCGGCAGAGCGCTCCATGCCGGCGCCGAGCTTGAAGGACCCTTGCTACGTCAACGCGATGGTGCATTTCTATCGCGGCGAACTCGGGCGCATCATGATCTGGCGCCAGCGGCTCGACGTCACGACGACGTGGGCGATCACCAGTTCGACGACGATCATCACGGTTGCGTTCACGTTCCGCGAGATTCCGCACATCATCTTCTTTTTCGACATCGCACTCGTGTGGATCATGCTCTGGATCGAAGCGCGGCGGTATCGTTTCTACGACGCCTTTCGCGGGCGCGTGCGCATGCTCGAGAGCCACTTCCTCGTGCCGATGATCTCGCAAAGCGACAGGCTTCTCGATGGCGAATGGCGCCGCCTCGTGTGCGAGGATCTCATTCTGCCCTCGTTCAAGATCTCCGCCCTCGAGGCCGTCGGCAGGCGGCTCAAGCGCAACTACGTTTTCATTTTTGCGATCATCATGGTGGCGTGGGCGCTCAAGATTTTCATCCATGCCTCCACGCCCATTACGTCGTTCCGCTTGTTCTATCGCGCGTTTGAGGCCGGCCAGCTTCCCGCGTGGCTGAACTTCGGAATTTTCGCGGGCACGATCCTCGCGGTCACCACGATCATCATCGCCATCGCGCGTAAGGCCGACGGCGAAGTTTCGGAATTTGGTGGCGACAATGTCTCGCTCTGGCGGATATGAGCCGATCCGCGCCAGATACGATCGAGC
>JBOHXO010000373.1:0-1874 GCA_050737475.1 Chthoniobacterales bacterium | reverse complement strand
GTGCAAAGCCGCGGGGTTTCTCGGCGAGGAGCTGGTCGGAAAATCCGTTGATTTTCGAGGCGTCGAGACGGCCGTTCGAGAGGCTCAATTGATAGAGCTCGCGGGCGAATCGCTTGGCTTCCTTGCTGATCTTCATCGCGTGTCGTTACAAAAAATTACGCCGCGAGTTGGCGGGTGGTTTCGGCGTTGAGGCGCTCCTGATCCTCGGCGGTGAGCACCTTGCCGGTGACTTTCGCGGTGGTGTTCACCACGAGGCCGACCATTTGCTTGCGGACTTCGGATTCCATCTTGTTGCGCTCGATCTCGATGTCGGCCTTCGCCTTGGCGATGATTTCCTCGGCCTGGCGGATGGCGTCCTGCGCCTGTTTCTGCGTGAGGGCGTCGCCGCTCTTGCGGGCTTCGTCAATGAGCTGCTGCGCCTCGAGGTTCGCCTTGTGGACGATCTCCTCGTAGTGCTTCTCGGCGTCGGCGAGCTGCTTCTTGATTTTCTCGGCATTCGCCTGCCCTTCCTCGATGCGGCGGCGGCGCTCCTCGAGCACCTTGATGATGGGACCGAAGGCGAGCTTCTCGAGCGTGATGTAGAGGATGCAGAAAATGATGATCTGCGCGATCAGCTTCGGCCATGCGACGCCGAACTGAGCCATCAGATTTGTAATTTGGTCCATGCTGGAATGCCGGTTGGGGTGGGGAAACCGCCGCCCGATTTGCGCCGGGCGGCGGCTGGAATGGTTACTTGCCCTGGAAGGCGAAGACGAGACCGAAGATACCCATCGCTTCCGCCAGAGCGGTGAAGATGATGGCCATCGTGAGGGCGCGTCCGAACGAGCCGGGGTTGCGGCCCACGGCCTCGGTGGCGCGTGCGCCGATGAGGCCGATGCCGATGGCGGCGCCGGCGCCGGCGATGCCGAACGTGAAGTTGCCGGTAAGGGGAGTGAACTGCGTGGCCGCTTCGGCGAGAATGAGAAGGCTGGATGTCATTGTATTGCTATGTTGTGTGTTGGTTGCTCCGCCGCCCGCGTCCTGCACGGTCGCAACGGAGAAAAGTGGTTAATGGGCTTCTTCGTCGTGGCTGGTGGAGAGCTGGATGTAGACCGCGGTGAGAAGCATGAAGACGAGCGCCTGTAGCAGGCCGACGCCGAGCTCGAGGAACGCGAATGGCAGCGGGATGAGCACGCTGCAAATATTTGCGAGCCACGCGGGCCAGCCGAATTCGTGGCCGAGGCCCATCATCATGCCGATGAGATTCTCGCCGGCATAAATGTTGCCGTAGAGTCGCAGCGGCAGCGAGAGCGCGCGGGTGGCTATGGAAACGAGCTCGAGGAAACCGACAAAGAAGAATACGACCGCGAGCACCGCGCCGAGGAGTCCGGTCATTCCGCCCTTCGAGCCGAACGTGTGCTTGAGGAAACCGAACGGGCCGACTTCCTGCATCGTCCAGACGAACCACAGCGTCATCGAGACAATCGTGAGCGCGAGCGTGAGGTTGAGGTCCGAGGTCGCCGGACGGAGGATCGGATATTGCGGCTCACCCGCGATCGAATGAAACGCGCCCATGGGCTCCGTCGTCCAGCCGATGGTGCCGACGCCGGGAACGAGGCTGCACCAGTTCGCGATGAGAATGTAGATGAACAACGACGCAAGCAGGCCGAAACTGCGGGCGATCATGCGGCGGCCGACGATGCCCTCCATCGCGTTGTAAAGATTCTCGATGACGGCCTCGAAAAGGTTCTGCGGGCTGGTGGGCACGATCTGCGCGTTCCGCACGGCTTTGCGGGCAAACCACAAAATCCCGAACACCACGACCGCCGATACGAACACCGAATTCGTAAGCCACGCGAGGAAGCTGCCGTTTTCGGTCGCGCTGAATACCGATG
>JBOHXO010000372.1:0-5368 GCA_050737475.1 Chthoniobacterales bacterium | reverse complement strand
CCAACCGCCTCCGCGTGCCGGCGCAGGATGCGATTGCCGATGGAATGAAACGTGCCGCCCCAGATTTCGCCGGCCCCGCCGGGCACCACCGCCGCGACGCGGTCGAGCATTTCGCGCGCGGCCTTGTTCGTGAACGTCAGCAGCAAAATGGACGACGCCGGCACGCCCTGCTCGAGCAGCCATGCCACGCGAAAAGTGAGCGTGCGCGTCTTGCCGCTGCCGGCGCCGGCGATCACCAGCGAAGGCCCGGGCGGACTTTGCACCGCCGCGAGCTGCTGCGGATTCAACTCCGCCGCGTAATCAATCCCGCCGACTCCCGCGGAATGGCTGTGCAGCGTGTAGGTGCGCGACATGGCGCTAGATTTCGTCGGGCGCGTTCTTCACGCCGCGGTCCGGGGTCTGGAACTGTCTTTTGTCAATGCCGAGCCCGTATTCGAGCAGCTTCGCGGCGTCGTCCCACACGTGCGCCTTGTCGCTTTTGAGCACAACGGCGATCATGTCCTTGCCGCCATAGGAGCCGCTGGCAACGAGGCAATGGCCGGCGAGGTCCGTGTAGCCGGTCTTCATGCCGTTGCAGAACGAATAGGTGCGCAGCACGCGATTCGTGTTCGTGAGCAGCGCGGTGTGGCCGTCGGCGTAGGTGAATTGATAAAGTGGGCGGTCCACGATGTCGCGTAGCGTCGGGTTGCGATACGCGGCGCGCGCAATGCAGGCGAGGTCTCTCGCGGTGGAATACTGCGCGGGGTTCGGCAGTCCGTTCGGATTCACGAAATTCGAATTCTTCGCACCGAGCTTCCGCGCCTCCGCGTTCATCTTCGCCGCGAAATCGGGAATGTTTCCCGCGTTGTCAATCGCCAGCGCGTAGGCCACGTCGTTCGCGCTTTTCACGAGCAGCGCGGTGAGAAGCGCGCGGCGTTCGTAATGATCGCCCGCCTTCAAATACAGCTTCGTTGGTGATTGCAGCGTGGCCTCCTTCGCGACGGACAATTCGCCCTGCAGGTTGCCCGCCTTCACGATCAGCAGCGAGGTGAGCAACTTCTGCGTGCTCGCGATGGGCGTGCGCATCGTGTCGTTTTTTTTGTAAAGCACCTCGCCGGTGTTCGCGTCGAAAAGAATGGCGGACTTCCCGAAGATCGCCGGCGCCGGCGCATCGGCGCCAAACGCCGCGGGCAGCAACAGGATCGCAATGAGGATTCGTAAAAACGTGAATGGCATCGTCAGGGTGCCGGCGGAGCGGCGAAGAGTTTTTTCTCGATCTCCTTGTCCTGCTGGCCGCCCAGCTCGATGGACTTGTAATAATGCCGCCGGGCCAGCTCGACCGAGGGCGGCTTCCGCTGGAGATACACAACGGCGAGATTGTAATGCGCGTCGCGGTAGGAGGGATCGATCTCGACCGCGCGCCGCAACTCCGCCTCCGCGCCGTCCAGCCAGCCTTTGCGGCCGAGGACGATGCCGAGATAATTGTGCGCGCGCGGGTTTCCACGATCGTAGAGCACGGCCTGGCTGAGCGCGGCGAACGCCTCCTCGTTGTGATTCTGCTGCACATACAGCATGCCCAGCGTGAGCCACGCGGGAGCGGTCTCGATCCGCTTCGTGATCGCCTGCTTGAGCACTTTTTCGGCCGCGGCATCGTTGCCGGAGCGGAATTCGATGAGGCCGAGATTCACGAGCGCGACGAGGTTTCCGGGCGCGAGATCGAGCACCTTTTGGTAGGAGCTGCGCGCGGATTTGTAATCGCCCTTGTCGAACGCATCGTTCCCCTCCCCGGCCGCCTCGCGCGCAATCAGCGGCACGTAATTCGCGTCGTCCTCCGGCTTCGGCTGCTTTTCCTCCGCCAGCGCAAGGCCGGCAAAGGCAACGACGGTTATCGCGATGCGGCGGATCATTGGCCCAATTCGCGCGCGCGCTCCGCCGCGGCTTTCACGGCGTCGCCAAATGCCGATCGCAACGCCGCCGCCTCGAGCACGGCCAGCGCGGCGGCCGTGGTGCCGCCCGGGCTGGTGACCGCCTCGCGCAGCAACGCGGGATGCTCACCCGTCTCCGCGGCGAGCCGCGCCGCGCCTAGCACGGTCTGCACGGCAAGTTGCGTGGCGAGCGGACGCGGCAGGCCCGCGGCGACACCGCCGTCGGACAGCGCTTCCATCACGAGAAAAACATACGCCGGGCCACTGCCGCTGAGTCCGGTGATCGCATCGAGCTGCTTCTCGGGCACGGCGACGGCAAGGCCCACCGCGCCGAGGATGCGGCCGGCGAGATCGAGATCGTCCTTCGTCGCGGTGGAATCGCCGGAATACGCGGTGGCACCGGCCCCGACCTGTGCCGGCGTGTTCGGCATCGCCCGAACGATCCGTGCGCCCGCGGCGTGTTTGCGCAGCGCGGCGATGGACCAGCCCGTGACGATCGAGAGCAGCAGCTTCCCGCCGAGTCCCTCGCCACATGCGGCGAGCGCGGCCGGCACGTCGTTCGGCTTCACGCAAAGCAGCACGACGTCCGCACCCGCAACAGCATCGGCATTCGTGGCCGCGACATTCGCTCCCAGCGAGGAAGCCAGTTGCTCGCGCGCGGAGGCCACGGGATCGGCGATGGAAATACCCTTCGCCGCGCAGACGTTTGCCTGCACGAGCCCGCGAATCAGCGCGGAGGCCATGCGTCCGGCGCCCAGGGATGCGATCTTCATGGTTGGGAAGGTATTTTGCACTGCGCCCAGCGCAACGTTCTTTTGGCCCAGCGCAACGTTCTTTTGTGACGCAGCCGCGCAATAGAAAGGTTGCCCGGAAAAGGTGGCTGCCCTATTTAGATCGCATGCTCCGCGCTTTTTCCCGCCCGCTGGCAATTCTTTCGCTCGCAGTCCTCGCCGGCTGCGCAACCACACCGCAGGTTGATCCGCAACTCACCGCCGCCGTCGCCGCGCACAACGTGAACTCGGCGACCTACAACAAAATCTACAACGGCCAGGTGCTCGATTACGCCGACATCGAGAACCTCGTCGTGAAGAAAGTGCCGTCGCAAACCATCGTCAGCTACCTGCAGAGCACGCAAAAAACCTACGACTTCACCTACTCGCAGCTCTCGGGCCTCAAGGCCGACGGGGCGTCCTCGCAATTGCTGAACTACCTCAGCGAGAGCCAGGGCTTCTACGGCTATTACACATCGAACTCCGCGGCCCATACGAAGAAGGTGCAGAAGGACAAATATTACCGCGACGGGCTTTACCAGGACGAGCAGCCGTTCGCCTATAATGCCCCGATCGTTGACGACTGGTATGACTCCGCCTACGAGGAGTCGCTCTACAGTCCGTTCTCGATGGACTAGCTCCGCAGTCGCTGTGAAATCGATCCACAGATTTCGCAGATTTTCGCGGATTGAATTCCGTGAAGTGAAATTTCCTCTGCGTCAATCTGCGTAATCTGCGGACACCATTCATTTCCCATGGCCAAAAAACTTCGCGACCAATTTCCGCGCCTGCTCCCCGCACCCGCGCGCAAAAACATCTCCACCGCCGACCTCATTGATGGCGCATTCAAGGCCTACAATGGCGGCCGCCTCGCCGAGGCCTGCAGGCTCTTCAGCGGAAAAATGATCGCCGGCAACGGCACCGTCGGCATGTCGCTCACCGGAGCGCTCACGCCCGCGGGCCTTGGCAAATCCTGCCTCGTGCCGCTTTTGAAGGCCGGCTTCGTGGACTGGATCATCTCCACCGGCGCGAATCTCTATCACGATCTCCACTACGGCCTCGGCATGGAGCTCTACGCGGGCTCGCCGTTTCTCGACGACGTGAAATTGCGCCACGACGGCGTGATCCGCATCTACGACGTGCTCTTCGATTACGACGTGCTGCTCGACACCGATGCGTTCGTGCGGCAGGTCATCCAGGGGCCGGAATTCCAAAAGCCGATGGGCACGGACGAGTTCCATTACCTGCTCGGAAAATACGTCTACGAGCGCGGCCGCAAACTCGGAATTCCCTAGCACAGCCTGCTCGCCGCCGGTTACAAATATGGCGTGCCGATTTTCACCAGCTCGCCCGGCGACAGCTCCATCGGTATGAACGTCGCCGCGATGGCATTGCGCGATTCCAAACTCGCCTTCGACGTGAACCGCGACGTCAACCAGACCGCCGCGATCGTGTATGACGCGAAGCATTCCGGCGGCAAGTCGAGCGTGTTCATCCTCGGCGGCGGATCGCCGAAGAATTTCATGCTCCAGACCGAACCTCAGATTCAGGAAGTCATGGGCATCGAGGAACGCGGGCACGATTATTTTCTGCAATGCACGGACGCACGGCCGGACACCGGCGGCCTGTCCGGCGCGACACCCGCAGAGGCCGTGAGCTGGGGCAAGATTGATCCCGACAGCCTGCCCTCGTGCGTCGTCTGCTACCTCGACTCGACGATCAGCCTGCCGCTCATCACCGCCTACGCGCTCACCCGCACGAAGCCGCGCAAGCCGAAGCGCCTTTACGACCGCCGCGACGCGATGCTCGAAGCCATCCGCGAACAATACCTCAAGGTCGGCACCGTCAAAAAAGTCGCTCATCGCACCGACCTCACGAAGAAAAAACCGCGCCGCAATCTCGCCAAGCGCGCATCGAGTGTCGGCTTGTCCTGAACGACCAGTAGGGGAATCTCCCGATGGCGTGCGGGTGGACGCCTCCAATGGCTTGGGGCATGATGTCTGCATGCCAGGTGCGCCTTCCTCGCCGTCCGCCACGGCCGAGTCCCATCGAAAAAAACTTTCCAGCACACAGGCTCTTTTCCGTGCCGAGCAACGTTATCGCGAAATCCTCCTCGGTCTTCCGGTCGCCTGTTACACGCTGGATCGCGAGGGCGTGATTGATTTTTACAACGAGGCTGCCGTCGCATTGTGGGGCCGCGCACCCGAACTCGGTCGCGAGCGCTGGTGCGGTTCGCTGCGGCTTTTCACGACTGGAGGCAACCCGCTGCCGCACGACAAATGCCCCGCCGCCATTGCGCTCAAGGAACAACGCTCCGTCCGCGGCATCGAGGCGGTCGTTCAGCGCCCCGACGGCACCGAGCGCTGGTTCATTCCGCACCCCGATCCATTGTTCGATTCCGATGGAAATTGCTCCGGCGTCATCAACGTGCTCGTGGACGTCACCGATCAGCGGCAGGCGCAACAGGCATTGAAGCTGGCAAAGGACGCCGCCGTGGCCGCGAACCGCTCGAAGGATCGCTTTCTCGCCGTGCTCAGCCACGAATTGCGCACCCCGCTCACGCCAATCCTGCTCACCGCCTCGCTCCGCGAAGACGATCCTTCGACTCCCCCCGAACTCCGCGAGGAGATGGCGACGATCCGACGCAACATCGAACGCGAGACCAAGCTCATTGACGAGCTGCTCGACCACAGC
>JBOHXO010000371.1:0-5227 GCA_050737475.1 Chthoniobacterales bacterium | reverse complement strand
GGATAGAGAAGCGTGCTTCGCGATCTCCCGCAGCGCAAAGCATCGAATCCCGATGTATAGGCATTCTGGTTGCCATTCCTGGGAGACCCTATCGTGAACGTTCGTGATTTGTTGAGCGCCGATGAAGCTGCTTCATAGCCTCCGCGCGCAACTTGCCGCCGCTGCCGCTCTTCTCGTTCTCGCCATCGTGGCGTTCTCCGGGATCACATTCACGATTCAGATGGACCACCGCGATCGCGATGCGCTCGATCGCGAGCTTCAAAATCAGGCCCAGTTGGCGGGCGAAAACATCGATCAGCTGCTTGTCGACGCGAACGGCGATAGCGCCACTGTCGCCAACTCCTTCGACGCTCTGCTCAACGCCAATGCGTCCGTTGTTCGCTACATCTCGGGATCGTCGGTACTCGCGGAGCGTGGCGATGGGCCAACTATCGACGCGCCGATCCCGTCGGGTACCGGTTTCAGCACCATCACGATCGATGGAGTGGCGTTTCGCTCGCTCGTCGTTACTCCCAACCCGGAGAGCAGCGATCAGCTCCAGATTCTTCAGAATATCTCGCCGCTGGAAGATCGGCTCGACAGTAATCGCGGATTGGTGGCGATCATCACGATCGTCGCCACACTCCTCGCCGGAATCGCCGGCTGGATTGTCACGAGTGTGATCGTCGAGCCATTGCAGCGATTGCGACGTGGCGTTCTTGCGATCTGCACCGATGGCAACGTCACCGAACAATTGCCGATCATGCGTAATCCGCAGGAGGCACGCGACCTGGCTGTCGCGATCAATAGCCTGCTCCAGAAACTACAAACGAGCACAAAATCGGTCCGGCGATTCACCGCCGATGCAGGGCACGAACTCCGCGCACCGCTCACGATCCTCGGCACGGAACTGGAGACCCTGCGCCGCAATCCCGATCTGGATCGGCGTCAACTCCATGGAATCGCGCAGTCAATGACCATCGAGCACCGGCGCATGGTCGCACTGCTCGATGGATTGCAGAAGCTGGCTCGTGGCGATGCCGGCGCGGTTCCCGCTCGCGAGTACATCGATATCGCCGAGCTGCTTGGTTTCTGCGTTCGCGATGCACAGCAGCGGTTTCCTAAGATCGTCTTCCGATCTCATCCGTATGAGGGGGCGATGGCGGTTGTTGAAGGCTGGGCCGATGGCTTACGGCTGGCGATCGGAAATCTGCTCGAAAATGCCGCGTTTCACGGCCATCCGAACGGCCACGTCGATGTTGAGCTCTACGCCGACTCGCGCTGGATCGATATCACTATCAGCGACGCGCTCCCGGTCAACCCGGTAAGGAAGTCGGTGAGTTCCGAGACATCAGCCTGCCCCAGAACGTTTCCGGCCCCGTCCACAATCTGGAGCGGATTATCACCGCCAGTCAGCAGCGCGAGCAATGCGGCGGCATCGTCAGTCGAGATGTTGGCGGTCGCGTTATACTCCGTGTTGGGAAGCAGTGTGGTATTCAGCGAGCTGGTGGTGGTGGGCGTGGCTCCTCGCGCCGATAACGCGACGGCCATCAATAGGAAGAGAAGAATCTTTTTCATAATATGTGCTTTTATGAAAATTCGCCGACCCCAAAGGGCGCGGTCTTACTTTTTCCTACCATTTCCCACCTTCAGGGATTTCACTGATTCCAATGCAGAATGCGGTGGGAATTGAGAAGCGGCGCGAAAGCTGTATTTTTCGGCTCACCCTGCGGCCAAAAGGTCGCGCGAACCGTTATTCATGGATAGATGGAACAGGAAAAGACCCGCGCCGAGAAACTGAGCATCAGCCTCCCCGGAGAGATGGTGGATTTCATTGACGAGC
Source organism: Chthoniobacterales bacterium (assembly GCA_050737475.1). Classification (GTDB taxonomy): domain Bacteria; phylum Verrucomicrobiota; class Verrucomicrobiia; order Chthoniobacterales; family JAATET01; genus JAATET01. The sequence continues at coordinate 3,405 of JBOHXO010000371.1, read as the reverse complement.
AATGCCGGGCCTTTGGCGTCGGTCGCAGCAACTACCTGCAGATGCTGCTGCATGCGGAGCGGGAGGAGCCTCGCAAGGAGTTCACGAAACGCGCGCGCAAAGCCTGAAGATCAGGTCGGGATCACTGGTCATCCGCTTCAGCCATCGCTTTACGGATCAGGAGCCGGAGATATTGCGTCTGACTGCATTTGCGTGCCATTGCACCGCGCATCAAGTCCTCGAACGCAGTCGGCTTCATTTCCACCTCATAGTTCCGCCAGTCGGTCGGATGCCGGGCAAGATGCACCGGCGCTGGCCGCTGGAACGGAGGTCTCGGGTTCTGGGTATTTTCCCCCACAAACAGCATTCGATCCCCGCAACCGCCGTGGATGCCATTTTTCGGCGGCGCTCCGTCACATGCGAAAACAATCGTTCACTGGACGCCGGGGGTTTCACCGGTTAATTCGCAATGTGCCCCGACTCATGCCACGCGTTTCCATTCCAACGCTCCGCCCCGCCGCGCTGCTCGCGGCGCTAGGCCTTCTTGCCGGGGTCGTGATGGGCCATGCCCAGGCGCAGACACGCCCGAACTTCGTCTTCATCGCGCTGGACGATCTCGATCCGCTCACCGTGAAGCACCTTCACGACCGCACGTCGCTGCTCTCGGTGCTCGTCCCCGCCCGCGCCGCCCGTTACGCGCTGTCCAGCCAGATCACGCCAAACATGAACCGGCTCGCGGACCGCGGCGTGACATTCACCTACGCATGGGCCAGCTACCCGCTCTGCAACGCCTCCCGCTCCGCCCTGCTCACCGGCGTCGCAGCCGCGCGATCCGGCTACTACGTCGAAAATAAATACCCGATACGCGACCCCCGCTCCCGCCTTCGCGACGCGGTCACCCTGCCGGAAATTCTGCGCAAGTCGGGTTACCTCACCTTCGGTCTCGGAAAAATTTTCCATTTCTCGACCGCCACCTACACCCCCAACGGCGTGAAGGACTGGCCGGACATCGCGCACAGCTGGAGCGGCTACCTCGAAATGATGGCCGGCACGCAAGGCGACATCATCCCCGCTCCCGGCGCAGGACTGGGGCGCCTGGGATTCGGCATCGAGCGGGGCACCAATGACGATCAGCCCGACTGGATCAACGCCGGCCTGGCCGCCACGCTGCTGACCACGGGCGCCGTGACCACGATCGATTTTCGCGGCAACACCTCCAGCCTCGCGCTCGATCCGTCCCGCCCGTTTTTCCTCGGCGTTGGCTTTCGCCGCCCGCACAGCCCGTGGGCCGCGCCGCAGGAGTGGCTCGACCGCGTCCCTCCCGAAATTCTGACCCACGCGCGAATCGACCTCAACGAAGAGCGCAAGGATCTCAAGGACACTCCGCGCTTCTCGCTGGCCGGCGGCAAAAAAGTGCAACGCTTCCTCGGTTACCACGGCACGGCCCGCAGCGCGCGCTCCGCCCGGCGCAGGCTGATCGAGGCCGCGCGCCACTATCTCGGCGCCGTCGCCTTCGCAGATGCCTGCGTCGGCCGCGTGCTCGACGCCCTCGACGCCAGCCCTTACGCGAACAACACAGTCGTCGTGCTCTGGAGCGACCATGGCTACTCGTGGGGCCAGAAACTTCACGTCGGCAAGAGCAGCCTTTGGGAATCCTCGCTGCGCGCCGAGCTCATCATTGCCGACCTGCGCACGCCGGGGGGCGGGCGCGAAGAAGACCGGCCCGTCTCGCTCCTCGATATTTATCCCACCGTATGCGACCTCGCCGGCCTCGGCAGCGATGAACCTCGCGACGGCGACGGCGCGAGCTTGATGGGCGCGGTTCACGGCGGGCACGCGCCCGCGCGCACGATCTTCGCGAGCTACCGCAAGCGGGAGCGCGCCATCCGATTCGGCCCCTGGAAATACATCACCTACGGCGACGGGCCGGGTCTGGACGAACTCTACAACCTCCGCAGCGATCCCTTCGAGCGCCACAACATCCTGAACACCACGCTCAATCCGCCCGTCCTGCCCCGCATCAAGGCTGAGCTTCATCGCATCACCTCGCGCTACATCCTGCCGACACCCACGCCGACGGCAACACCGGTACCAACACCCAGGCCGACCAGGCCGGCACCGCAACCAGGATGACCCCCCGGCTCGTGCTTGCGCTCCTCCTGCCGGTCACCGCGCTGGCTGGCAAGGCTCCCGAGGGCATGGTGTGGGTGCCGGGCGGCGAATTCGTGATGGGTGGAATGGCGGAGGACGCCCGCCCCGCGCATCGCGTGGCCGTGGATGGATTCTGGATGGATGCCACGGAGGTCACGAACGCCCGGTTCGCGCGCTTCGTTGACGCCACACACTACGTGACTGTCGCCGAGCGAAAACCGCGTGCCGCCGACTTTCCCGGCGTGCCGGCGGACTTGCTCGTGCCGGGTTCCGCCGTCTTTCACGCGCCCGCCGGTTCCGTTGGCCTCGACGACCGGCTCCAGTGGTGGAGCTACGTGCCCGGTGCGAGCTGGCGGCATCCCGACGGCCCCGGCAGCACGATCAAGGGCCGCGAAAATTATCCCGTCGTGCACGTCGCCTACGAGGATGCCGAAGCCTACGCGCGCTGGGCCGGCGGGCGCCTGCCGACCGAGGCGGAATGGGAGTTCGCCGCGCGCGGCGGCCTCGAAAAGAAACGCTATCCGTGGGGCGATTCCCTGCGCCCCGGCGGCAAATGGATGTCGAACATTCACCAGGGCGACTTTCCCGCAAAAGACTCCGGAGCCGACGGCTGGGCCGGCATTGCGCCGGTGAAGCAATACGCGCCGAACGGCTACGGCCTCTACGACATGTCCGGCAACGTGTGGGAATGGTGCAGCGATTGGTATCGGCCCGACGCCTACGCCTCGGCCGGTGCGCTGACCCGCAATCCCACCGGCCCGGGCAGCTCCAGCGATCCCGCCGAGCCCGGCGCCGCGAAGCGCGTGCAGCGAGGCGGTTCCTTTCTATGCAGCGACTCCTATTGCCGCCGCTACGAGGTGGGCGCCCGCGGCAGCGGCGAAATCTCCTCCGGCGCGTCGCACATCGGCTTCCGCTGCGTCCGCGTCCCGTAAACTCTACATGCGCGGGATCGTGATGCCCTGCTGCTTCATGTATTTGCCGCCGCGGTCGGCGTAGCTCGTTCCGCAAACTTCCTCGGCCCTGAAAAATACGACCTGCGCGAGGCCTTCATTCGCGTAAATGCGCGCGGGCAGCGGCGTGGTGTTGGAAATCTCGAGCGTCACGTGGCCCTCCCACTCCGGCTCGAACGGCGTGACATTCACGATGATGCCGCAGCGCGCATAGGTGGACTTGCCGACGCAGATCGTAAGCACGTCGCGCGGAATGCAGAAATATTCCACGCTGCGCGCGAGTGCGAAGGAATTCGGCGGCACGACGCACATGTCGGTCTTCATG
>JBOHXO010000370.1:0-10330 GCA_050737475.1 Chthoniobacterales bacterium | reverse complement strand
AATCCATTTATTTGAGGTTACGAAGAAATCCAAATTAGATAACATGCCAACTACGATATTAAACGAAATGCCGCGATACGCCTTCCTCCAGGAAATCGCCAAATCCCAGCCGAACATTGATCCTGCTGCATGCGACTTGTTTTTAGACATCCTCAGCACGGGTGAATCCGTCGCAGCGCTGGAAGCCAGCTACCTCGCAACACACAAGATCACTCCGGGCCGCTTTGCCGTGATGCTCCTGCTTGGTGTCGAGGAGAGCATTGTGCGCAAGCCTTCCGAACTCGCCGAGCTCATCGGCGTGACTCGCGCAACGATGACCGGTCTGCTCGACACGCTCGAGCGCGACAACTTCGTCAGCCGCACGCTCGATCCGAACGACCGCCGCTCGATGCGCGTGGTAAGCACTCCCGAGTGCCGCGAATTGTTGAAGAAAGTGCTGCCCGGTTATTTCAAAATCGTCGGCTCGATTCCGACGACGCTGACCGAGCAGGAGCGCGCCGAATTCAAGCGCCTGACCGCGAAAATCCAGGCCGGATTGCTCGTGGACAAGCAGCTCTCCGATTCCAGCGCCGATGGAGACCGTGGTGCTACTGCAAGCACGGTCGCCTATGCCTAGTCGCAAGACCTGGCTCTCGCTTGCAATCACGTTCGCCGTCCTGGTCATTCTGGGCGGCGGACTTGCTTTGTACCAAGTAAGGCGCTTTGCCGCGTTTGCCGGCATGAAGTGGGAGATGCCGGCGACGGCGGTCACCTCAATGGTGATCACCGAGCAGGTATGGCAGCCCACGCTTGCCTCGGTCGGCTCGGTGAAGGCGGTCAATGGTGTGACGGTGAGCACCGATCTGCCGGGCATCGTCGAGGCGATCATGTTCGAGTCCGGCCAGCAGGTGAAGCAGGGCGACCCGCTCGTCAAACTCGATACCCGCCAGGAGGCCGCGCAGCTCAACTCCACCGAAGCGCGCCTGCAACTCGCGAAGCTGAATCTCGACCGCCAGAAAGGCCTGCTCGAGAAACGCGTCGCGTCGCAATCCGATTTCGATTCCGCAATGGCCGAGTTCAAGCAGGCCGGCGCGGCTGTCGCCGAGATGAAGGCAACCATCGAGCGGAAGGTCATCCGCGCGCCATTCACCGGCGTGCTCGGCATTCGCGCGGTGAACCTCGGCCAGTATTTGCAAAGCGGCGACGCCGTCGTGCCGCTGCAGTCGCTGGATCCGATCTACGTCAATTTTTCGCTACCCCAGCAGAATTTGAAAAACATCGCCGCGGGCCGCGATGTGCGCGTGCGCTCCGATGCGGTGGCAGGCGGGGATTTCATCGGAAAAATCACGTCCGTGGACTCCGTCATCAATGAATCCACGCGCAACATTCTCGTCCAGGCCACGCTCGCAAATACCGATCATGAATTGCGACCGGGCATGTTCGTGAACGTCGATGTCATGATGCCGGCGAAGGAAAAAGTCCTCGCGGTCCCGGCGACCGCCATCAACTACGCGCCCTATGGCGATTCGGTTTTCGTGGTCGAAAAAATAAAGGGGAAGGATGGAAAAACCTACGACGGCGTGCGCCAGCAGGTGGTCGAGCTCGGCCCCAGCCGCGGCGACCAGGTTTCGGTTTTGAAAGGACTCAAGTCCGGCGATGAAATCGTCACCTCCGGCGGCTTCAAGCTCGCGCCGAACGCCGCGATCGAGCGCAGCAACGAAATCCAGCCCGAGAACAGCGCCGCTCCCACGCCGGCCGATAGTTGACGCTGCCCGATGAAGTTCACCGACCTCTTTGTTCGGCGGCCGGTCCTGGCGCTCGTGGTCAACCTCGTGATCCTCATCGCGGGGCTGCAGTCCATCCACACCTTTGCCGTGCGGCAATATCCGCGCAGCGACATCGCAGTCGTTAAAATCACCACCGCTTACATCGGCGCGAATGCCGATCTCGTGCGCGGCTTCATCACCACGCCGCTCGAGCGCGTCATCGCGAGCGCCGACGGCATTGACTACATCGAGAGTTCGAGCACGCAGGGCCTGAGCACGATCACCGTGCACCTCAAGCTCAACTACGACATCAACGCCGCGCTCACGCAGATCCAGTCGAAAGTCGCGCAGGTGCGCAACGACCTGCCGCCCGAGGCCGAAGCGTCCATCATTGATACCGAGCTCGCGGACAACCAGATCGCCGCGATGTATATCGGCTTCGCGTCCGACACGATGAACGCGAGCCAGATCAGCGATTACCTGCTGCGTGTCGTCCAGCCGAAGATCAGCGCCATCAACGGCGTGCAAAAGGCCGACATCCTCGGCAACCGCGCTTTCGCGATGCGCATCTGGCTCAAGGCGGATCGCATGGCCTCGCTCGGCATCTCGCCCACCGCCGTCCGTGAGGCGCTCGCCGCGAACAATTACCTCTCCGCCCTCGGCCGCACGAAAGGCTCGATGACGGCCGTCAATCTTGTCGCGAACACCGACCTCAAGACACCCGAGGAATTCCGCGCCCTCGTCGTCAAGCAATCCGGCAACACCGTCGTCCGTCTTGGCGAGATCGCCGACGTCGAACTCGGTGCCGAAAATTACGACGACGCCGTGCGCTTCGACGGCCAGACAGCGACGTTCATGGGCGTGTGGGTGCTGCCCACCGCGAACTCTCTCGATGTCATTCGCGTCGTGCGCGACGTCATGCCGCAGATCAAGGCCGCCCTGCCCGCCGGCATGCGTGCGGACGTGGCCTACGACTCCACCGTCTACATAGACAGCGCGATTCACGACGTGATCAAGACGCTCACCGAGACGCTTGCGATCGTCATCATCGTCATCTTTCTTTTCCTCGGCTCGGTGCGCGCGGTGTTCATCCCGGTCATCGCCATTCCGATTTCGCTCGTCGGCGCGTGCGCGCTCATGGCCATGGCGGGCTTCACGCTCAATCTGCTCACGCTGCTCGCGATCGTGCTTTCGGTCGGTCTTGTCGTGGATGATGCAATCGTCGTGGTCGAAAATATCGAGCGCCACATGCACAACGGCGAATCGCCGTTCCATGCCGCCCTCCACGGCGCACGCGAGCTCGTCGGTCCGATCATCGCCATGACGATTACGCTCGTCGCCGTCTACACGCCGGTGGCGCTTCAGGGCGGACTCACCGGCGCATTGTTCCGCGAGTTTGCATTCACGCTCGCCGGCGCCGTCGTGATTTCCGGCGTCGTCGCGCTCACCCTCTCCCCCATGCTCGGCTCGAAGCTTCTGCGTGCCGGCGATACCGAGCGTGGATTCGCGGGCGTGGTGACGCGTCAGTTCGATGCCATTCGCCGCGGCTATATCGCATTGCTGGGCCGCGCGATGAACTACCGCCCCGCCATTTTCCTCGCGTGGATTCTCATCTCGCTGGCGTCCGTTCCGTTTTACCTCATGTCCATGAACGATCTCGCGCCGCCGGAGGATCAGGGCGTTGTTTTCGGCATCGTGCAGAGCCCGGCAAACGCGACGCTCGAGCAGACGCGGCTCTTCGCGGGCAAAATTTACGACGTCTTCCACAGCATGCCGGAATCGCGGAGCGTCTTTGAGATCATCAATCCCGCGATGGGCTTCAGCGGCATGGTCGTGAAGCCATGGAGCGAGCGAACGCGAAGCACCACCGACCTGCAAACCGCCGCCGCAATGCAGTTCAGCAAGGTTCCGGGCGTGCGCATCATTCCCATCACGCCGTCGCCATTGCCGGGCGGCGAACAATTCGACGTGGACTTCGTCATTGGTTCCACTGCCGAGCCGAAAGTGCTGCTTGCGATTGCCAACAAGCTTGTGGAAAAGGCGATGAAGAGCGGGCTCTTCCAGTTTGCGGACTCCGATCTCAAATTCGATCAGCCGCAGGCCGAGGTGGTCTTCGACCGCGACAAGGTGCGCGCGCAGGGCATCAATCTTTCGCAGGTCGGCGCCGACCTCTCGGCGATGCTGGGCGGCAATTGGGTGAATCGCTTTTCCAGCGGCGGCCGCAGCTACAAGGTCGTCCCGCAGATCAAGCGTGTGGACCGGCTGAACGCCGACCAGCTTTCCGACATCTACGTCACCGGTCCGCAGGGAAAACTCGTACCGCTCTCGACGTTCGCCACGATTCGCACGACCGCGGAGCCGCGCGATCTCAAGCGATTCCAACAGATGAACGCTGTTCGCATCCAGGGCGTGAAGGTGCCGGGCGTGCCGCTCGACACTGTCCTGAAAATGCTCGAGGACGAGGCGCAGGGAATTCTCCCGCCGGGTTGCACAATTGATTACGCAGGCAAGGCGCGGCAACTCCGTGTCGAGGGCAGCAAATTCCTCCCGCTCATCGCGCTATCTGCGTTGCTCATCTATCTCGTGCTGGCGGCGCAGTTCGAGAGCTTCCGCGATCCGTTCATCATCCTGCTCGGCTCCGTGCCGCTCGCGCTATCCGGCGCGTTGATGTTCACCTTCCTCGGCTTCACCTCGCTGAACATCTACAGCCAGGTCGGTCTCATCACGCTCGTGGGCCTTGTCGCGAAGAACGGCATCCTCATCGTGTCATTCGCGAATCACCTCCAGGAAACGGGCATGGATAAATTGCGCGCGATCATCGAGGCGTCGGGCACGCGGTTGCGGCCGATCCTCATGACGACTGCCGCGACGGTCGTCGGCCACTTCCCGCTCGTCATCGCGCATGGCCCTGGCGCCGGCGCGCGCAACAGCATCGGCATCGTGCTCTGCACGGGCATGGTGATTGGCACGTTCTTCACGCTTTTTGCAGTGCCCGCGATTTACATGTTCGTCGCCCGCCGCCATGTGGCCGATACGCGCGCCGACGCACCGCCGGTTCCGCCGACCCACAAGCCGCTTCACGCGTAGGCCGTTACGAATTGCGTGCCCGTGCGCGCTCCGACAGCAGGTTCATGCTCACGATGCCGACGAGTTGCCCGCCGGGATTGACGACGGGCAGCACGGGGCTGCCGCTTTGCTGCATCAACTGGAAGGCCTCGCCGAACGTCGCATCCGTTCGCACCGTTGGAATATGTTGGGCCAGCGAGCCGACCGATCCCGATTCGGCTTTCAGCAACACGTTTCGCGAAATCATTCCGACCGGGCGCAACTGTGCATCCGTCACCGGGTAGATCGGCTGCGCGTCGTGCGACGCCTCGTGTGCGGCCTGCGATGCGGTCATGTCTGCGGACAGTATTTTGAACTGTGTGATCATCGCGTCGGCGATGTGCATTCCTGCGACCGCCGCGCGCATGCCGGCATACGCCAGTTCCTGCCTGGCGCCGGAAAAGACGAACATCGCGATGAAGACGAGGAAGAAGTTTTGATGAACCCCCCAATCGGGAATGCCGAACCAGCCAACCAGCGCAAGGATTACGGCCATCACCTGCCCGACCCGCGCGGCGATGCATGTGGCCACCAAATGACTCATCCCCATTGCCAGCAACGCGCGCAGCATGCGACCGCCATCCATCGGGAAAGCGGGGATGAGGTTGAACAGAACGAGCATCACATTGACACGCAGCAAATCAGGGAACAGTCCGTCTCCCATTCCGCTCGAAAGGAAGTCGTCGTCCATGCGCGTCGGCATGCCGAGGGCCAGCCACAGGACGGCGCCGATGACGACATTGACGAGCGGACCCGCGATGGCGATGACGAGTTCCTGCACGGGCGACTCCGGCATGCGCTCGAGCCTCGCGACGCCGCCGATCGGCAGGAGTGTGATGTCCGGCGTGCGAATGCCGTAGGCACGCGCTGCGAAAGCGTGACCAAACTCGTGCAGCAGCACGCAGAGGAACAGCAGCGTGACGAAGGCGATGGCCATGACCGCCGCGTCCATTCCGCCGGCCTCGTATCCCTGCCAGCCCAGGAAAGCCACGAGCAGCAGGAACGTGACATGCAGTTTCACGTCAATCCCCGCGACGCGGGCGATGCTGTAGGACCACGTCATGCGGGCTATTCAGCCAGCAATTCGCGCAGCCGCGCGAACGAATTCTCGAATTGCGCCTCGGTCACGGGAGTGTTCATCAGTTCCTCGAAATTCTTTCGCACGACGCCTTCGCCTTCGATTTCCGTGAGGAATCGGCTCGGCTCGCAGTGGGTCGCTGTGCCGAAGCGTGTGCGGTTCCGGCAATGCGTGATATGCAGCGAGCGCATGGCGCGCGTGATGCCGACGTAGAAGAGCCGCCGTTCCTCATCCACCGTGTCCTCGGCCTTCGAGCGCTCGTGCGGCAGCAGGCCCTCCTCCGCGCCGATCAAGTAAACATGCGGGAACTCCAGTCCCTTCGCAGCATGCAGCGTGATCAATGTCACCCCGTTCGCATCGTCCTTCTTCTCTTCGCGCTCTCGATCGAGCGTGATGTCGTCGAGGAATCCACGCAGTCCCTTGCGCGAGCGTTTCAGGAATTCGCCAAGGCTCGCCAGAAGTTCCCGCGCATTGTTTTCGCGGCCGTCGCCCTCGGCGGGGGTTTTGCATGAGCGGCGCAGGTCCTCGAAATAACCGGCCTCCAGGAGCAACTCGCTGAGAATGTTCGCCGCATCCGCGCCGGGCGTCGCAATGCGAATCCTCGCCGTCTGCAGCGTGTCTACAAAAGCGCGGATTGCGTCCGCCGCGCGACGCGTGACGAAATCGAGAAATTCCTGCGACATCATTTCCGCGAAAAGGCTGCGGTGGTGCTGCGCGCTGCGCTCCAATGCGATCTCGACCGTCGTCGCACCGATGCCGCGCGGAGGGGTGTTGATGATGCGAAGGAGCGCGGAATCGTCGTCGGGATTCACCAGCGTGGCCATGTAGGCCGTGATGTCCTTGATCTCGCGGCGATCGTAAAAACTTTTGCCGCCCACCACGCGATACGGAATGCGCAGGCGGCGCAGGTTTTCCTCGAACATGCGCGACTGTGCGTTCATGCGATAAAGAATTGCGTAATCTTCCCACGAGCCGGTTTCCGTGTCGCGGCGCGCGGCCAGCTCGTTGACGATGAACTCAGCCTCCTCCTTGTCGTTCGGGACGGCGATGACTTCCACCGCATCGCCGCCGGTGCGCGGACTCCAGAGATTTTTTCCGCGTCGGCGCGTGTTGTTGCGGATCAGGCGATTCGCGGTCTGCAGGATTTCGTTCGTGCTGCGGTAATTCTGCTCGAGCCGCACGACGGTGGGATTCGGAAAATGCTTTTCGAATTCGAGGATGTTCGACACCTCCGCGCCGCGCCAGCCGTAGATGCTCTGGTCGTCGTCGCCCACCACGCACACGTCGGGCGGGTTGCCCGAGGCGAGCATCGAGACCAGATCGAGCTGGAGGCGGTTGGTATCCTGAAATTCGTCGACGAGCAGGTGACGATAGCGCCGCTGCACTGTCGCGCGCACCTCGGGAAAATCGGAGAGCAGGCGCACGGTGTTGACCAGCAGGTCGTCGAAATCCATCGCGTTGAGCGAGCGCAGCTCGGCATCGTAGCGGCGATACACGGCGCCCGCGAGTGTCTCCTCGTCTTCGGGTGCGCGCCAGCCGTTGTTCTTGGCCTTGCTGATGAGATTTTTTGCGAGTCCGGCATCGAGTTTTTCATCCGCGGCGGCGGTGCGGTTGATGATCTTCTTGATGAGTCCGTTCGCATCGCCCTCGTCATAGATGCTGAAGTTCGGCTTGTAGCCGAGGTGCTGCGCGTGGACCCGCAGGATGCGCATGCACAACGCGTGGAACGTCGAGGTCGTGATCTGCTCCGCCTGATCGGCACTCACCATCCCGGCCACGCGTTCCTTCATTTCCTTCGCGGCCTTGTTCGTGAACGTGACGGCGAGGATGGACGCGGGATCGGCGCCGTGCGCGACGAGCCATGCGATGCGCGCGGTGATCACACGTGTCTTGCCCGTGCCGGCTCCGGCGAGGATGAGCAACGGCCCGCTTTCATGCTTCGCCGCCTGCATCTGCTCGGGGTTGAGATCGAAAATGCGAAAGCTGCTCATCGGTTTTCCTTCGCGAGCTGCCGGATGACGGCTGGATAAAGATGATGCTCCGCCGTTTGGATGCGCGCATGCAGCGATTCGGCGGTGTCGCCGGGCAGCACGGGCACCTCGCTTTGCGCGAGGATTTCACCGGTGTCCACGCCGCTGTCCACGTGGTGCACGGTGCAGCCTGTTTTTTCGGCGCCCGCCTCGAGCGCCTGCCGCCATGCTTCGAGGCCGCGGAATTCCGGCAGCAGCGACGGATGAATGTTGATGATGCGCCGCGGAAAGGCCTCCAGCAGCGGCGCCTTGACGACGCGCATGTAGCCGGCGAGCACGATGTAATCCACTTTCACCGCCTGCAAAACGCGCACGAGTTCCTCCTCAACCTCCGTGCCGAGCCGGCTCCGGTAGCGTGGTTCGATGATAGTGTAGGTCGGAATGCCCGCATCTTCCGCGAGCTTGAGAATTCCTGCGCCGGGCACGTCGGAGGCGACGATTACAGCCTCCGCGGGCAGTTCGTCCTCCTGAATCGCCCGCAAAATGGCCGCAAAATTCGAGCCTTTTCCAGAGCCGAGAATGCCGAGTCGCAGCGGTATCATTTGATCAGTTGATGATGCACGAGGGTGCCGGATGCGCAAGCGACGCTTCCCAACTTCAGCGTCATTTGCATACTCACCACGCGATGGCATTGCACGATTACCTGAAAACGTGTTCGGCACGCGTGGACAAGGCGTTGGATGCATTCCTTCCCAAGGCTGCGACGAAACCGGCGACGATTCATCGCGCGATGCGATACAGCCTTTTCGCGGGCGGCAAGCGGATGCGCCCCGTGCTGTGCCTTGCGGCTGCCGAAGCCTGCGGCGGAAAATGGGAGAACGCGATTCCTGCAGCGTGCGCAGTGGAGTGCATCCACACGTATTCGCTGGTTCACGACGATCTGCCGTGCATGGACGACGACGACCTCCGGCGCGGACGAGCGACATCGCACAAGGTCTTTGGCGAAGGCATTGCAGTGCTCGCAGGCGATGCGTTGCTCACGCAGGCATTCGAAATTCTCGCGCAGGCAAAGCCGGCGAAGCGTCATTCCGCCGCCGCGATGATTCACGAACTGGCCGTCGCCGCGGGCAGTTTGAAACTTGTTGCGGGCCAGGTTGCCGATCTCGAGGGCGAGGGGAGGAAAGCGACGCGCGCGCAGTTGCGTTTCATCCACGAGTGCAAGACGGCGGCGATGATCGAGGTGAGCCTGCGGCTCGGCGCAATGAGCGCGAACGCGACGCCACGGCAATTGCAGGCGCTGACGGATTTCGGCCGCAACCTCGGGCTCGCGTTCCAGGTGATTGACGACATTCTCGACGTCACGCAAACGAGCGAAAAACTTGGCAAGAGCGCGGGAAAGGACGTTGCCGCGGAGAAGGCCACCTACCCCGCGGTGATCGGGCTTGAAGCCTCACGCCAGGAGGCGCGACGGCTCACGGCAGCGGCTTTGAAGGCGCTTGTTCCCTTTGGTGTGAAGGCGTCTCGGCTGCGCGAGATCGCGGATTATTTGCTCGTCCGCGAGTTTTAGGACACGTAGAGCACCAGCGCCAGCGACACGGCGGAGAGCACGGTGCTGAGCGCGATCGAACCCGAGGCGAGCGCTTCGTCGCCGCTGAGTTTTTCCGCCATCACGAACGACGCGACCGCGGTTGGGCATGCGGCGAGAACCAGCGCGATGCGGGTGTCCGGCCCGGAAATGCCGAGCAGCCAGCAAAGCAACCATGCGATCAGCGGAGCTGCGAAGACCTTCAAAACCGCTGCAGTCAAAATCGCCGCGCGCCGTCCGCGCATCGAGACCGTGGCCAGCGAGCCGCCGATGCAGAGCAGCGCGACGGGCACCGAGGATGCGCCGAGTGTTTCCAGCGAACGCGAAAGAAAGACAGGCAGCTTCAAGCCCGTCAGCGTGAATGCGAGGCCGGCGACGCATGCGATGATGAGAGGATTTGTCACGAGGTTGCGGACTGCCATGGCCGCGCTGTCTGCATCGAGTTTGTGCTGCGCGCCTTGCAGGGCGATGACGGCAAGGACATTGAAAATGGCGGTCATGGTCGTCATGACCAGCAGGGCCGTCGCCATTTCGATGTCGCGGTTTGCGTGGGGCAATGCGGCGAACGCGTAGGCCAGCACAGGGATGCCGATGTAGGCAAGATTTCCACGGAATGCCGCCTGCGCCAGCGTGCCAACTCCAGCCGGCGGGAGTTTGAGAAGTTTTCCCGCGATCCATCCGAGGACGAGGAGGGAGACTGTTGTGATGCTGAGGATGCCGATGAGTTTCAGCGTTTGTTCGCCAGCGTGACCAATTTGCGCGACGCCCACAAAGATCAGCGCCGGCAGCGCGACCCAGAACACGAGTTTGTTGAGGTCGGCCATGAATTCGCGGCCGAGAAATCGCA
>JBOHXO010000369.1:0-1715 GCA_050737475.1 Chthoniobacterales bacterium | reverse complement strand
GTATAGACCGCGACCAAAGGCGCGGGGTTGAAAACGACGCTGGACGTGACGTTGATGATCGCGCCCGATGCCCGCTCGCGCATGTGCGGCACGAACGCGCGGGCCATCGCCACCACGCCGAAGATATTCGTCTCGAACAAGCGCCGGATCGCTTCGTCCGACGTCGTCTCGAGAGGCGAGAACACCCCGATGCCGGCGTTATTGACGAGAACATCCACGCCCTCGAAAGCCCCGATCGCCTCGCCGACGGCCGCCCGGATGCTCTCCGCATCCGTCACGTCGAGCGCGATCATTCGCAGCTGACCCGGACTGGCGTGGAAGAGGCCCTCTTTCGGCTGGCGCATGGTTGCGACGACGTTCCAGCCTTTGTCGAGGAAGAGCTGAGCCGTCGCCTGGCCGAAGCCGGACGAGCAGCCGGTGATCAAAATGGTGGATTTCATGGATGGTGTTGATTTCATGTTGTCTTTGAGTTCTCCCAACATAACCGACTTCCGCTGGACTTCCAATAACGTTAAGTCCATAATACATTGTAGATAGTCCAACAAATGGATCCCCTCGCTGCCGTCGTCACCCTTCTCAAGCCGCAAGCCGTCGGCGCCAAAATCGTGCATGGCCACGCGCGGTGGGGCGTGCGCTATGCGGGGTCTGGCCAACCCAGCTACGCGCTCATCCTCGAGGGCTCGTGCTGGCTGGCCGTCGATGGAGCGCCCGCGGCGACTCTCGAGACAGGCGACTTCGTCCTCATCCCGGCGATGCCCGGGTTCACTGTGGCGAGCGATCCGGACGTCGAGCCGGTGCCGATGACACCCTCGCCGTGCGAGGATATGCATGAGGTCTTCCACGGCGACACCTCGGCGGCGCCATCGGTCACCATGCTCGGCGGTTACTTCGCCTTCGATCCCGTCAACGCCTCGATGCTGCTGGCCCTCCTGCCGCGGATGTTGCGCATCCGCGCCGCCGAGCCGGCCCTCGACAGCCTGGCGCCCATCGTCGAGCTGATCCGGCGGGAGGCCGGCGGGAAGCGCGCCGGACGCGAGCTCGTGCTGACGCGCCTCATCGAAGTCATGCTGGTCGAGGCCCTGCGATCCATTCCATCCGACCTGGACGCCACGGGCTTGCTGGCCGGGCTTCGAGACCCGCAGCTTGCGGCCGCGCTGCGCGGCATCCACACGGCAACCGCCCGTCCCTGGACGCTCGCCACGCTCGCCCGCGAGGCCGCCATGTCCCGGTCTTCCTTCGCGGAACGATTCGCCCGCGTGACGGGAGCGACGCCCGTGAACTATCTGCTGCAATGGCGGCTCGCCGTGGCGAGGAATATGCTGGCCCGCGAGCGGATGTCGGTGGCAGAGACGGCGCTCGCCGTCGGCTACGAATCCGCCAGCGCATTCAGTACCGCCTTCAAGCGCGAAACGGGGCAGTCTCCCAAGGAATTCATTGCGGTTCACCGAGGCGCCATTGCCCTCTAACAAAACTCCTTCGCCGTTCCCCGTGTCCTCCGTGCGCTCTATGGTTCAATTTTGAAACCCATCGGGGCTTTCCCTGATCTTTCACTTGCGTATTCGCAAAACGTTGGCATGTTTCGCGCTTCATTTGCCGCCAATGCCGATTTCAAAGTCCTTCCTCATCACCTGTCTAGCCGCCGTTCTGCCCTGCTTCTCCGCCCCGGCTGATGTTGAAGGGGCCTCGTTCGGCACGCAGATCGTGGTGAGCGTGGC
>JBOHXO010000368.1:0-4076 GCA_050737475.1 Chthoniobacterales bacterium | reverse complement strand
GTCGAATCCCACGGAATGCAGCCACTTTTTGGAAACTGGCCCGGTGACCACAGCGCCGAATTCACCTGCCTTCGCGCGCTCGACGGCTTCCTCGAGCGAATCGAATGCCGCTCTCGCGCCGGCTTCGCACGGGCTGCCTGGCGTGAATCCCACATCGCTTCCGATGATTTCAAAATCAGCAAGCCCGCGGATTTCCGGCCGCTCGAGCGCCGCACGGACGACTTCCGGGCCGATCCCTGCGGGGTCTCCGAGCGTGATGGCGATTTTTTTGGTCATTGGTCAATGGTTCTTGGTCATTGGCAAAAGCGCGGACACGGCAAACCAATGACTAATGACCAGTGGCCAATGACCAACGCCTACGAATAGATCTTGATGTAAGCGTTCTGGCGCAGCGTATCGAGCCAGCGCTGGAGGGCCTTGTTTCTTTCGACGCCAATCAGGTTCTGTTCGATCTCATCGCGCACCTCGGCGATGGATTTCACGGAGGCATTCTGCCGCGCTTCGACCATCAGGATGTAATAGGAGGTCTCGGGATGTTTCTCCGCGTCGAAGCCATCAATCGCGATCACCTTGCTGATCTCGCCCGCACGCAGCGCGAAAGCCTCGTTGGTGAGCTGCTCGTTGAGCATCTTGCGGTCAATCCAGTCCCAGTCGCCATCGGATTTTCCCGTCGAATCCTCGGAATACATCTGCGCCATGCGGCCGAAGTCCGCGCCCGAGACGAGCTTGGCGCGAATTTCATTGGCCATTTCCTTTTTACCGCCGGCCGGTCCCGTGTCGGCATCGCCCTCGCGCAGCACGATCATGCGCAGCTTCACTTTTTCGGGCAGGGAATACTCGGCCTTGTGCTTGTCGTAGTAATTTTGAATCTGCGTCGGCGAAATGACGAAATCGTCCTTCACGAAAGTGCGCCGCATGAGCTGCACGACGATCTTGTCGCGCTCGATCTCCTTGAATTTCGTGACCGTGTAGCCCTGGCTCTTCAACGTCCGCACGAACGCCGCGCGGTCGCCGCCGAATTCCTCGCGGATCACCGTCTGCACGTGATCGTCAATCACGTAAGACGGAATGCTGGCGCCATCCTTCTCCTTTTTCTTGAACTCCTGGATGATGAGCTGGCGGTCCACCAGATCCTTCAACGCGGCCAGCCGCATCTCCTTGATCTTTGTTTCCACGTCGGCGCCCTGGTAGGCCGCGCGCAACGCCCTCTCGCGGGCGCTGATCAACTCGCGCACCTCGGAGTAGGTAATCACGTCGCCGTTCACGACCGCGGCAATGCCGTCAATCACCTCGCTTTGTTGCGCGCGGAGGCCCGTCAGGGCGAGCGAAGTGGCGAATATAAAAATGAGCAGTCGTTTCATCCTAAAAGCGGGCGTTTTTGGAGAAACGCCAGGACCTCGCGCAAGGTATTTTCCGGGGTGGGTGAAGTCAAGCGGGGGAACTTCCCACCGAAGAGCACATACTCGCCTTTTTTCCTGAGCATGAGCTTGCGATCCCGGGCCTCGACGCTGCCGATTCGCTTGGAAGCGGCGAGCAATCGGATCGCCTGCAGCACGAGCAGATTTTCCACGGCCGCGGGCGGCGGGCCAAACCGATCGCGCCATTCGCCGCGCAGCCGATCGAGCGAGGCATCGTCCGGAGCATCGGCCAGCCGGCGGTAGGCCTCGATCCGGTCTGGCGGCTCCGCCATGTAATTCGACGGCAGAAACGCTGGCGCGAGGTCCTCGTCCGCGGTCACGAATTCCGCCTCGTTCGTGCACAAAAAATCCATTCGCACCGTGGCCGTTCCGCCGGCACGCACGGTTTCGCCCTTCAATGTGGAAACCGAGCGCTTGAGCATCCGGCAGTAGAGATCGAATCCAACCGCGAGAATATGGCCGCTCTGCGCCGTGCCGAGGATGTTGCCCGCGCCGCGAATTTCCAGGTCGCGCATCGCGATTTTGAACCCCGCGCCCAACTCGGAATACTGCCGGATCGCCTGCACCCGCTTGCGGGCGATGCCGCCGGCCATCAACTCGCGTGGCAGCATCAGGTAGGCGTAGGCCTTGTGGTGCGAGCGGCCCACGCGCCCGCGCAATTGATAAAGATCCGCGAGCCCGAAGCGATCGGCACGATCAATGATGATCGTGTTCGCATTCGGAATATCGAGGCCGCTCTCGATGATCGTCGTGGACACCAGCACGTCCGCCTTGCCCGCGACGAACTGCGCCATCACCGCCTCCAGCTCATGCTCGTCCATCTGCCCGTGGCCGATCACAACCTTCGCCCCGGGGCAGAGCAGCCGGATGCGCTCGGCGAGTTTTTCGATCGTGCGCACGCGATTGTGCAGCAAATAAACCTGCCCGCCGCGCTTGAGTTCGCGCTCGATGGCCTCGCGCATCACGCGTTCGTCGTAGGCGCAGATCACCGTCTCGACCGGCTGGCGGTTCGGCGGCGGCGTCTCGATGAGCGACATGTCGCGCGCGCCCATCAACGCGAGATAAAGCGTGCGCGGAATCGGCGTGGCGGAAAGCGTGAGCACGTCCACGAGCCGGAAGCGCTCCTTGAGCAGGTCCTTGTGCTTCACGCCGAAGCGCTGCTCCTCGTCCACGATCACGAGGCCGAGATTTTTGAACAATACGTCCTCCGAGAGTAATCGGTGCGTGCCGACGACGATGTCCACGCTGCTGTCGAGCAGCCCCTTGATCGTGCGGGTCTGTTCCGCGCGGGTGCGAAAGCGATGCAGCGCCTCGATGGACACCGGATAATCACTCATCCGCTCGCGGAGCGTCTGCCAGTGCTGCTGCGCGAGCACCGTGGTCGGTGCGAGGAACGCGACCTGCCTGCCGCCCATCACAGTCTTGAATGCCGCCCGGATGGCCACCTCCGTCTTGCCAAAACCCACGTCGCCGCAAATAAGGCGGTCCATGGGACGCGGTATTTCCATGTCGTTCTTCGCCTCGTCAATCGCCCGCCGCTGGTCCGGCGTCGGCGCAAAAACAAAGCTCTTCTCGAACTCCTCCTGCCAGTGCGTGTCCGGCCCGAACGCATGCCCGTTGCTCGTCTCCCGCTCCGCCTGCAGTCGCAGCATCGTCGCCGCGTATTCGAAAATGGATCGCTCAGCCTTCTTCTTCGCACGCTCCCATTTTGCATCGCCGAGTTCGCTGAGCGACGGATGCCTTTTGCCGAGCCCGACGTAGCGGGAGACCTGCCATGCCTGGTCGAGCGGCACGTAGAGCCGGGATTCGTTTGCAAATTCGATCGCGAGCTGGTCGCCGCCGTCAGCCGCCTTCTCCATGCCGAGATAACGGCCGATGCCGTGCCCAAGATGCACGACGAGATCGCCCTCCTCGAATTCCGTGAAATCCACCGCGCTGCGCGTGGCCGTCGCCCGCTCACGGCGGACGAGCGAACGCCGCGCCCGCTGGCTGCTGGAGCGTCCGAAAAGCTCCGCGTCCGAAAGCACCGCGAGCTGCGCGGCCGGGCACGTGAATCCCGCGGTGAGGCTGCCCTGCAAAAATTGCAGTCCCGAAAAATCGAGTCCGTTGTCACGCGCCAGTTCGCCGAACCGTTCCCACTCGCCCTCGTTGTTGCAGACGAGCACGACCTTCCACCCGCCGGCGAGCCATTCGCGAATCTGCGCAAAGAATCGCCCGCGCTTGGCCTCGTTGATCACGAAGTCGCCGGCCTCGAAAAAATCTATGCCCGGCGGGAAGAATGGCACTTCGCTTTCGCCTCCCTCCGCAATGGAGATTCCGGGCGCCTCGCAATCAATCGCGAGGATCGTGTCGCGCTTTGCGAAATACGTTTCGATCGGCACGAGTTTCCGGTCGGGATCGCCGACCAGGATTTCGCAACGTTCGAGCGGGCGAGTGGAAGTCTGGCTATCGAGCTGGAACTCGCGGATGGACTCGATCTCGTCGTCGAACCACTCGACGCGCATCGGCAACGGATGCTGCCACGAATACACGTCGAGAATGCCGCCCCGCCTCGCGAATTGCCCGCGTCCGAAAATCTTCGGCACACTTTCGTAGCCGGCCTTCGAGAGCGTGGTTTCGACTTCCGAGAGATCGATGCGCTGGCGCGCGGTCAGAGCG
>JBOHXO010000367.1:0-5217 GCA_050737475.1 Chthoniobacterales bacterium | reverse complement strand
GGGACGAATTTTCTTCATCGAACTTTCAAACACAAATCCTTGGGCGCATATGGAATGGGATAGTGCTTTTGTTTCTCCGGCATCGGTGCGTGTGCTGCTTGTCGACGACCAGATTTCCGTGCGGGAGATGCTGGCCGTGGTGCTGGGTCGCGAACGCAGGTTCACGGTGGTGGCCGAGGCTTCCTCGGGACTGGAAGGGCTGCGAGCGTTCCGCAAGTTCCGCACGGATGTGGTGATCACGGCGCTGGCGCTGCCGGAAATGGGCGGGCCGGAGATGATCCTGGCGATGCGCGAGGAAAGGCCCGCGGCGCGCATGCTGGTTTACACCGGCTCGCGGAGCCGCCCGCTATTGCTCGCCGCGCTGGAGGCGGGGCCGCAGGGATTCGTGCACAAGGTGGATCCGCTCTCGGCGCTGTGCCAGGCGCTGCACGCGGTGGCGGATGGCTTCAGCTTCCTTGGGCCTTTTGTGACGAAAATGGTGGAGGAGACGCGATCGGATGCGAAGCCGCACTCGGACCTCACGCCCAAGCAGCGCGTCGTGCTGCAGATGGTGGCCGAGGGCTTGAGCACGAAGCAGGTGGCCGGTCGCCTCTCGCTTTCGCCGAAGACGGTGGAACATTACCGCACGCAGGTGATGCAGAAACTCGGCCTGCGCGATGTGGCCTCGCTCACGCGCTACGCGGTGCGCTGCGGGCTCGTCACTGCGGAGTAGGCGTGGGCGACGGAAACATGGTCCGGCTCATCTCCGCGCTGAACTTGAGCATCTCCAGATTTTTCACCTGCGTCCGCTGCAGCACTTCAAGCTGACCCGTCGTGAGGACGGTCGCGGCGCGTGCGGCGATGCGCTTTTGGAGCAGCTCCTGCTCCTTGATCATCCGGTCCATGGTCTCCGGCATGTTGGTCGGGTCCTCCATGTTGTTTGCGGTGGACGGCGCGGCCTTTTGCTCGGCGGACATGATATCGAGAAGGCTCTTTTCCTGGTCCGCGCTGAGCGGCTGGTGGATGCTGTTCATATCCGGCGCGAGCTCCCGCAACTCGGAGCGCTGGACGAGTTGCTTCCGATAGTTTTCATAGGTGGCGAAATCGGCGTCATTGTTGAAAAACTCGCGAAGGTCGTCGTCGGCATTCTCCGTGGCCTTGTGCAACTCGTCGGAGAGCGCCTCGCGGTCCTCGGGCGCGGCCTTCATCACCTTCACGCTGTAATCCATGTTCAACATTTCCTTCGCCGAAAGAAGGTTGAGGAATTGCTCCCGCTCGTCGGCGGTGAAGTGGAATTGCGTGAGGAGGTCGGCGTAGTTTTCCTCGAGCATCCTGCGCTGCTGCGTGGACATCATTTTACGCATCGCGGGGTTGTCCATCATGGACGCAATGCCCTCGAGCGGGTTCTTCTTTTTTTCCGGCGTTGCCGCGGGCGCCGGTGCGGGTGTGGCGACCGCGACGAGGGGCAGGGCTTGAACGGTTTTGCTTTTCGCCGCCAGCTCGCGCCGCTGGCTTTCGATTTCCTTCGCCTGCTGGTCAATCTTCACGCGCAACTCGTCCCTGCTTTTGGAACGCGGCTCCGAATCAATTACGTAAAAGAGAATCGTGCCCGCGATACCGAAGGCGATGCCGACTAAAAATGTGAGCGTGCTTCTCACGTCGAGGGCTGGGCTTCCGTGGCGTCGCCGGGGCGCGGAGCATCCTCTGGCACTGGCGCTGCGGGCGGCGGCGCGGGGTTTTCGCTGCGGACCTTTGGCAGCGCCTGGATCGCTTCGTCATTCGGAAAGAGCGCTTTCGCGAGGGAAAGCAAAATGTCGCGGGTGGCTTGCGGAAATCCCGTGTTCATGAGCTCTGCCTTGCCATACGGCACGGCGGCGACTTCGTCGCACGAAAAGCAGACGAGCAGGTCCACTGCGTCGTCGCCACTGCCGAATCGGAAGGCCACGCCGGGACGGAAGCCGCAGAGTTTCGGACCGCCGCTCGCGAAGTTGCCGGGATTTTTCAGCAACGCGGCCAGCTGCGCGGATTGCTCCTTCGAAAGTGTGACGGGTTTCCCGATCGCTTCGTAGCCGCCGATGTAGGTGAGGTCGGGCAGGCGCTGGCCGGCGGGCGTGGGGGAAATCATCGTGCGCTGCGCGAGCATCGGTGTGCGGTCGCCGACGATATCCACGAATTTTTTTTCCGCGGTGCTTGCGAAGGCTGTGCCTGCGAGGCAGGCGAGTGCAAGGAGGGCGGATTTCATTTCGAGAGCTCGAGCATGCGGCGGATCGGGCGCTCGGCGCGGACGCGGATGTCCTCGGGGATGAGGATTTGGGGTTCGAGATTGAGCAGGCAGTCGTGCAGTTTTTCGAGCGTGTTCATTTTCATGTAACGGCAGTCGGCGCAGGCGCAGGCGTCGGTGGGGCCGGGGATGAACGTCTTGCCGGGAATCTCGCGCCGCAGCCGGTGCAGCATGCCGCTCTCGGTGACGATGATGAATGCATCCCCGGGCGTGTCGCGGCAGTAACTGATCATTTTTTCGGTCGAGCAGACTTCGTCGGCGAGCATGCGCACGGCGTAGGTGCACTCGGGGTGGGCGACGACTTTCGCGTCGGGATGCTGCTCGCGAATTTTCGCGATGCTGTTGCGCGTGAATTCGACGTGCACGTAGCAATTGCCCCGCCACAAATCCATTTTGCGGCCGGTCTTCTCCATCACCCATGAGCCGAGATTTTGATCGGGGACGAAGAGGATGTTGCGATCCTTCGGCGCGGATTCGACGATGCGGATCGCGTTGCCGCTGGTGACGATCACGTCGCTGAGCGCCTTCACGCCCGCGCTGCAATTGATGTAGGCGATGACGTAATAATTCTTCTCCGCGTTTTCGCGCAGGAAGGCCTCGAGTTTTTCCGGCGGACACGAGTCGGAGAGCGAGCAGCCGGCGTCCATGTCGGGGATGACCACCGTCTTCGACGGATTCACGATCTTCGCGGTCTCGCCCATGAAATGGACGCCGCAGAACGCGATCACGTCGGCGGCGGTGTCTGCGGCATGGTAGCTGAGGCCGAGCGAGTCGCCGACGTAATCGGCGAGTTCCTGGATATCGCGCGTCTGGTAATTGTGCGCGAGGATCACGGCGTTGCGCTCGCGCTTGAGAGCAAGGATTTCCTCGGCGAGATCGGTGGCGATCATGTGAAAATTCAATCTAAGGAAAGCAGGAAGGCAGGAAAGGGAAAATGTGGAGCGAAGCCCGCGCTCATCGGCTCGGCGGCGGGGCGAGAAGGCTGGATTTGACGCTCTCGGGCAGGCTCGAACTGTGGATCCATGCGGCTGCGGCGACGGGGCTGCTGTCCACCCACGAGCGTGCGATGCTTTCCTGGAGCTGCTCGCGGGCCTTGGGATTCGGGAGAGCCGCGGCAAATTTCATGGCAAAGACGGGGCTGTCCTCCTGGAGATTGCGGGCGATGCTTTCGACGAGGCTGTCGCGCTCGGCGCCGGCGGGCATCTGGTGATCGAGCCAGGTCAGGGAAGCGTCGGGATCGTTCTCACTCCATTCGCGCATCGTGGCCTCGATCGCGGTGTTGCGCACATCGCCGGCGGGGAACGTGGCCACCCACGCCGCGGCACCGTTGATGTCCTGATTGATCCAGCGCTGCAAAACTGGCAGGACCAGGGAAGGGGCGTGGGGATTGTCTTTCGATGAAGTGATCATCTGCGCAGCGGCCGCAGGATCGGTTTCTGCGATACCGACAACGTATCCGGCCTGCGCCATGGCCCGCACGCCGGGATCCTCCTGGGATTTTACGAACTGCGCGGCGGCTGCGGGATCGGTTGCGGCCCAGGCCGCCACCATCGATACCACCGCGCTTTCCCGTTGCCGCTGCGAGTTCATCAACTGAATCCAGGGGAGGGCTTTTTCCGGCTTGTCACCGTCCGTGAGCGCGATCACTTGCAGCGAGATGATTTTTTCGCGCGCGCGACCGGGCGGTTGCTGCATGAGCCATTCGCGTGCGCCATTCTCGTCGGTTTTCATCCAACGGCCAAGGATCACCCAGCTGTCGTCCATCGGGAGTCCCAGCTCCTCCGCGGCTGCGAGCGCAGCCTTTCGGATCTGCTCCGGCGGCCTTGCTCAGCAAATAGCGAACGTCCCTGTCCCTGGGGGAGCCAACGGAAAGCTGACGCGCCATTTGGATCATGCCTTCGGAATCTCCCTCCGGCCATGCGTCAATCAGACCGGTGACTGCCGAGCTCCGCTCGCTGCGCTGCGACTTCGGCAATTTCAGCACGAACTGGCAGGCCGCATCGAGATCGTGCCGGCCCCAGACGGAGAAAAGGATGTTCGTCGCCCAGCTCCGCTGGCCATACGTGTCCTGCACCGAGAGGAGCTTCGTCGCGTATTCCGGGAATTGATTTGGGTCGAGCGTGTTTGCCAGCTCCAGGAGCTTGACGCCGTAGAGCGCGCCTCCGCGCGGTTGACCGGCCATGTCGAGAAATTCCTGGAAGGTCGCAGCCGTTCCCGACACGTCGCGGGACAGGGGAGCGCCTTTTTTCACGCCTCCGGATTGCCGGGCGGCATTCGAGGAGGAAGTCGCCGCGCTGTCTCCGGCGTGTGCGCGTCCGGCCGCCGGGCGCAGGAGCTCCGTCACAGCCACTGCCGTGAGCCCGCCGATTGCAAATGCGACGGCGTAACCGAACCAGCGCAGTTTCATCGAGCGTCAGGCCGCGAGCTTGACGACCGCTTCCTCGAGCGTGGCGAGATTCGAAATCGAAATCACGGGAGTGCCTTTGCGGATGCGGCCGATGAGACCGGCCAGCACGCCGCCGGGTCCGAGTTCGACGAACAGCTCGATCTTTTCGTGATCAATGAGGCGCTCGATGCTTTCGGTCCAGCGCACGCTGCCGGTCACCTGGTCGGCGAGCGTGCGGCGGATTTCCTGCGGATCGGAAACGGGGATCGCGTCCACGTTGCAGACGACCGGCACGGACGGCTCGATGATGATCGTCTCCTCGAGCGCGGCCTTGAGCCGCTGGTAGGCGGATTCCATGAGCCGCGAGTGGAATGCACCCGCGACGGTCAACTCGATCGCCTTGCGCGCGCCGTATTCCTTCGCGAGCGAGACGGCGAGGGCGACTTTCGTGATTTCGCCGGAGACGACGACCTGCCCGGGGCAGTTCAAATTCGCGACATCCACGTCCGCGGCCGCGGCGAGATTGCGCACGGCGTTTTCGTCGGCGCCGATGATTGCGGCCATTCCGCCC
>JBOHXO010000366.1:0-1809 GCA_050737475.1 Chthoniobacterales bacterium | reverse complement strand
GTTCAGGGCCGCACGCGCATCTACGAGTCCATCGTCAAGGGCGACAACTCGCTCACCGCGGGCACGCCGGAATCGTTCAACGTTCTCATCAAGGAAATGCAGGGCCTTGGCCTCGACGTGAAAGTCGGCGGCACCGATCCCTTCGCACTCACCGACACCGCAGCCGCCTAAATTCTACCAAACATGATTCAAAACAGCCTGAGAGAATTGACCGGTGCCGCGGATGTCAAACCCGAGGGGTTTGACGAAGTCGGCATCACCGTAGCTTCGCCGGAGTCCATCCGCAGCTGGAGCAAGGGCGAAGTCAAGAACCCTGAGACGATCAACTACCGCACGTTCAAGCCCGAAAAAGGCGGCTTGTTCTGCGAGCGTATTTTCGGCCCGACCCGCGACTGGGAATGCTCGTGCGGAAAATACAAGCGCATCAAGCACAAAGGCACGATCTGCGATCGTTGCGGCGTCGAGGTGACGCAGTCCCGCGTGCGCCGCGAGCGCATGGGCCACATCGAGCTGGCCGTGCCCGTTTCGCACATCTGGTTCTACAAGTGCATGCCTTCGCGCATCGGCCTCATGCTCGACATGACGAGCCGCCAGCTCGAGCGCGTGATCTATTACGAGGATTACATCGTCATTGATCCG
Organism: Chthoniobacterales bacterium; assembly: GCA_050737475.1. GTDB lineage: Bacteria > Verrucomicrobiota > Verrucomicrobiia > Chthoniobacterales > JAATET01 > JAATET01. Next base: position 1,170 of record JBOHXO010000366.1, on the reverse strand, counting down.
GGCAACACGCCGCTCGCGAAGTGCCAGCTCCTCACCGAGGCGGAATTCCGCGAGGCCGAGGACCAGTATGGCGACAACTTCGTCGCCGGCATGGGCGCCGAGGCCATCAAGAAACTTCTCGAGCAGACCGATCTCGCCGCGTTGAACGACGAAATCGAAGTCGCCATGGGCTCGACCCGCAGCAAGCAGCTCCGCAAGAAGCTCGCCAAGCGCCTCAAGCTCGTCCAGGGCTTCGCCACCTCGAAGACCCGTCCCGAGTGGATGATCCTCGCGGTGCTGCCCGTCATCCCGCCGGACCTGCGTCCGCTCGTGCCGCTCGAAGGCGGCCGCTTCGCGACGTCCGATCTCAACGATCTTTATCGCCGCGTCATCAACCGCAACAACCGTCTCAAGACGTTGCTGCAGCTCAAGACGCCGGAAGTCATCATCCGCAACGAAAAGCGCATGCTGCAGGAAGCTGTGGACGCGCTCTTCGACAACGGCCGCCACGGCCGCGCTGTCACCGGCGCCGCGAACCGTCCGTTGAAATCGCTCTCCGACATGCTCAAGGGCAAGGGTGGACGCTTCCGTCAGAACCTGCTCGGCAAGCGTGTGGATTACTCCGGCCGTTCGGTTATCGTCATCGGACCCGAGCTCAAGCTCAACCAGTGCGGTCTGCCGAAGAAAATGGCGCTCGTGCTGTTCGAGCCGTTCATCATCCGCCGCCTCAAGGAACTCGGTTACGTGCACACCGTGCGCAGCGCCAAGAAACTCATCGAGCGCCAGACGCCCGAAGTTTGGGACATCCTCGAAGAGGTGACCAAGGGCCACCCGGTTCTTTTGAATCGTGCGCCGACCCTGCACCGTCTCTCGATCCAGGCTTTCGAGCCGCTCCTTATCGAAGGCGAGGCCATTCGCATTCACCCGCTCGTTTGCACCGCTTACAACGCGGACTTCGACGGTGACCAGATGGCTGTGCACGTGCCTCTCTCGATCGAAGCGCAGATGGAAGCGCGCCTGCTCATGCTCGCGCCGAACAACATCTTCTCGCCCTCGAGCGGCAAGCCGATCACCACGCCGTCGCAGGACATCCCGCTCGGCTGCTATTATCTCACGCAGATGCCGCGTCCGGGCGAAATCCCCGACACGGGCCGCACGCCATTGTTCTCCGAGCCATGGCAGGTGGAGCTT
>JBOHXO010000365.1:0-3422 GCA_050737475.1 Chthoniobacterales bacterium | reverse complement strand
GGCCGGTGAGGTGCTCGCGCAGCTCGACGTAGTGCCGCGGCTCGAAGAAGCATTGCGTGATCGCCGCGCACGCGCCCTTGTCGAATTTGCGGCGAAGATTTTCCCAATCCGCTTCGCGTGAAGCGGCGTCGGGATGGCGCTCCGGAAATGCCGCGCAGAGAATCGCAAAACGTCCGTCCTCGCGGATGAGATCAATGAGGTCCGAGGCATATTCGCAGCCGCCGTCCGTGGGCGTGAAGCGCGTCTGGCCCCTGGGCGGATCGCCGCGCAGCGCCAGGAGATTCTCGATGCCATGCGTCGCGTATTCGTCGAACAATCCGCGCAATTCCGCGCGGGTCGCATTGACGCAGGTGAGGTGGGCCATCGCTGTGACGCCGGTGTTTTTCGTGATGTGCTCGACGACTTCGCGCGTCTTCTCGCGCGTGCCACCGCCCGCGCCGTAGGTCACCGACACGAAGTCCGGCCCGAGCGGCACAAGCTGCTCGATGGCATCCTCGAGCGTGTGCCAGCCGCGTTCGTTGCGGGGCGGAAAAAACTCAAAGGATAGGGTGCGCGGCTTGCGCGCGATCAATTCGTCCAGTCGCATGGGAGCCCGGCATTATCGGCGGCGGCGCGCCGTGTGCAAGCCGTCGCTGTAGCGTGAAAAGATAAAGCAAAAAAAGTTTGACGAATCAATCTATTCGAATAAAAGGGCTTTGTGGAACGGGGAGAAAATGAAGTTGTGGCCCGGAAGGACGATGAGTCGCGCGATGTGGCATGGCGGCGAGACGCTGCGTCGGTGAGCCTGCCGGAGGTGCATCGCAGCATCGTGGTGCCGTCGAACGTGTCATTCTGGCGGAAGATGCTGGCGTTCGCCGGGCCGGGATTTCTCGTTGCGGTCGGCTACATGGACCCCGGAAACTGGGCGACCGACCTCGCGGGAGGCGCGCAGTTCGGCTACACGCTGCTGGCGGTCATCCTCATTTCGAATTTGATGGCCATCCTGCTCCAGCATCTGTGCGTGAAGCTCGGCGTGGCGACGGGTCGCGATCTCGCGCAGGCCTGCCGTGATCATTATCCGAAGCCGGTCGTCTGGATGTTGTGGGTGCTTTGCGAACTGGCCATCGCAGCGTGCGATCTCGCGGAAGTGGTCGGCTCGGCCATCGCGCTGCAATTGCTCTTCGGCATTCCGCTGGTGTGGGGCTGCATCATCACCTGCCTCGACGTGCTGGCCGTGCTCTTTTTGCAGAACAGGGGTTTTCGCTACGTGGAGGCGCTCGTTGTCGTGCTCATCCTCACGGTCGGCGGGTGTTTCGCGGCGGAGCTGTTTTTTGCAAAGCCGAGCCTCACCGGCGTGATGCTGGGATTCGTCCCGAGCGCGGAGATCCTTAAAAACCAGAACATGCTCTACGTGAGCATCGGCATCCTCGGTGCGACGGTGATGCCGCATAATCTCTACCTGCACTCGTCCATCGTGCAGACGCGAAATTTCGAACGGACTTCGGAAGGCCGGCGCGAGGCGATCAAGTTTGCAACGATTGACTCCTCGGCGGCGCTGATGTTTGCGCTGTTCATCAACGCGGCCATTCTCATTCTTGCAGCCGCGACATTTTACGGCACGAGCCACCAGGACGTGGCGTCCATCCAGGATGCCTACCATTTGCTGAGCCCAACCCTGGGCGTGACAATCGCGAGCACGCTCTTCGCGCTGGCCCTGCTGGCCTCGGGCCAGAACGCGACGCTCACCGGCACGCTCGCCGGGCAGATCGTGATGGAGGGCTTCCTCAATTTTCGCATCACGCCGTGGCTGCGGCGGCTGGTGACGCGCGGCATCGCGATCATTCCCGCGGTGTGTGTGATCGGATTTTACGGCGAGAGCCGGACGACGGACCTTCTCGTTGCGAGCCAGGTCGTGCTCAGCATGCAGCTCGCGTTCGCGGTGATCCCGCTCTTGTGGTTCACCGGCTCGAAGGCGAAGATGGGCGAGTTTGCGAATCCGCTCTGGATCAAAATCCTCGGCTGGACGACGGCGGTGATCATCGTGGTTTTGAACGTGAAATATCTTCTCGATAAATTCGTCCCCTGGCTCGTCCAGCCGCTTTACGACCTGCTGGGAATCGCGCCCGCCCAATAGCCATGTATCGCACGATCCTCATTCCCATCGAGAACAGCGCCGCGGACCAGACCATCCTCGACCACATCAAGCCGCTCGCGAAGATGAACGACGCGAGCCTGATCCTCATGCACGTGGCCGACGGCTGGGCGGCGCGGAATTTCAACCAGCTCAACCTCGCGGAGAGCGAGGAGATCAAGACCGACCGCGCCTATCTCGAGGGCCGCGCGGTGGAATTGCGCGACGAGGGATTCGCGGTGGATCTCGTGCTTGCGATGGGCGATCCCGCCGACGAGATCGTGAAATTTGCGCGCGACAATCCGGTGGATTTGATTGCGATGGCGACGCATGGGCACCGCTTCATCGGCGACATCATTCACGGGAGCACGGTGGCCAAGGTGCGCCATCTCGTGGACGTTCCCGTGTTGTTGCTCAAATCGCCGCAGGCCGCGTAGCCGCTCCGGATCAGGCTTCGCCGAGATAGGCGGCGCGGATTTCGTCGTTTTCGCGAAGGGCTGTGCAACGATCCTGCAGGACGATTTTTCCGGTCTCCAGCACGTAGCCGTAGTCGGAGACCTCGAGTGCGAGGTTGGCATTCTGCTCGACGAGCAGGATCGTGACGCCGGTTTTGTTGATCTCCACGATCTTCGAAAAAATCGCCTGCACGAGGATCGGCGCGATGCCCAGTGACGGCTCGTCGAGCATGAGGCATTTCGGTCGGCTCATGAGCGCGCGTCCAATCGCGAGCATTTGCTGTTCGCCGCCGCTCAAGGTTCCCGCCGTCTGCCTGAGGCGCTCCTCGAGGCGCGGAAAAAGCGCGAAGATATAATCGAGGTCGGCGGGAAAATTCCGCGTGTCCTTTCGCAGGTAGGCGCCCATCCGCAGATTTTCGAGCACGGTGAGATTTGCGAAAACCATGCGGCCCTCGGGGGATTGCGCGATGCCGCGGGCGACGATCTGGTGCGTGGGCAGACTTGTGATGTCTTCGCCGTTGAAGGTGATCGAACCCGAGTGGGCTTTGACGAGGCTGGAGATCGTGCGCAGCGTGGTGGATTTGCCGGCGCCGTTCGCGCCGATGAGCGTGACGATTTTTCCCGCGGGCACATCGAGCGAAATGCCATGCAGTGCGGCGATGGCGCCGTAGTGGACGTGAAGGTCGCGGATCTCAAGCATGGCCACTTTCCCTGCCGAGGTAGGCTTCGATCACCTTCGGGTTGGACTTGATTTCCGCCGGCGTGCCCTCGGCAATTTTCACGCCGTAATCGAGCACGGCGATGCGCTGGCAGATGCCCATCACGACTTTCATGTCGTGCTCGACGAGCAGGACCGC
>JBOHXO010000364.1:0-4698 GCA_050737475.1 Chthoniobacterales bacterium | reverse complement strand
TGTGTTGAGCATCGGCCCGGCGCTGTAGCCGACGCCATCCGCGCCGAGTCGAGCGTGAAGCTGAAACTTTGACCGGGATTGGTGATGTAGGTGAACGAGCCGTTGAACAACATTTGCATCGTCAAGGTGCCCGATTGCCCTGCCATGCCCGCTGCGGTGAGCGTCACGGTATCGTCCCATCGAACGCGGGAGGTGGAGAAACCGTTTTCCGAGTAGCTGGGCGTTTTAAAAATATCCACCTGCACGTTGTTATCCAGCATGCCGATCGCGGCGGAAGTCGCCACGGTGACGGTCTCGCCGGAATAGCTGAAAGTGTCGGTTGGAAACGTGGGGGTGAGCGCGAGATTGTGGTCCCCGTCGTTGATCGAGCCAAAGGGGCCGGTCTCGAGGCTATTGACGGTATTCAACACCATCGCGGCTGATGCCGAATCGGCGGCGCCGACGAGGAGTGCAAACGCGGCGACGAGGACGGAAGATTTAAAGGGCGTGTTCATGGCGACTAATCCTGAACCGCCACGACTTTCGAAAATACGGCTGAATAAATTTCAGCTCACTGAGCGGACTGCGTAATGGAGTAACCCGCCCGGAGGGAGGCGTCAATCGGGATCGGCGCCGGGCGTCGCGGATCAGGTCTGGCGGCCCCTGCGGAGGATGCGGAACAAGACCGCTCCGATGGCAACGGCGCCCACAAGGGCCGTGGAAGGTTCGGGAACCGGTGCGGAAATGGGCGTCAGGAGCACCGCATGGATCTGGCCGCCAATGAGGCCCGTCGTGGCAATCTGGCCGAGGTTGTTGATGCTGGTGCCGTCTCCGCCGAGTTGACTCCCCAAGCCAGTGAAGCCGGACCCTGGGAGAATCAGGGAGTTGAGATTATACATCGTCCCACCCGTGAAGATGAAAGCCGCGGGAGTTTCACTGCCCAGCGTAAAGGACCAGCCGACCATGTCGCCGGAGGCATTGATGTCGGAAGCCTGACTGAGCCTTCCTCCAAGGGTGCCGATATCCTGGGGAGTCGCGCCGGTCCACAACGTCGCGTGATAGTCGAGGCCGTTCGAAAGATAGGACCATCCCGCGACCCACCCTGTGTCATTAATGGAGAGGCCCCGCGATGTATTGCCTCCGAGGGTTCCGAGATCCTGCGCGGTTATCCCGGTCCAGCGCACCGCATGGGTTCCACTTGCGAGGTTGGACCATCCCGTGACCTGCCCGGAGTTGTTGATGCCCAATCCCCTGCTGAGGGTTCCGCCTGCGAGGGTGCCGAGGTCGGTCCCTGTGGTGCCTGTCCAGCGCACGGCATGATAAGGTCCGCCATTCGAAAGATAGTTCCAACCGGCGATCTGACCGGATTCTTTGATGGCCTCGCCGTTGCTGTAGATGCTGGCGGGCGTGAGATCCGTCGGCGTCGTGCCTGTCCAGCGCACCGCATGGTAGGGAAAAGTCGAGCCCGAGAGGGAAGAGCTGCCGGTCACCTGCCCGGAATTATTGATGCCCATGGCAAAGTCGGTCGTGGAGGCGTTGCCGAGGCTGCCGAGATTCTCGGCAGTGGTGCCCGTCCACCGCACGGCGCGATAGACTGTGTTTCCCGGGATGTAGGACCAGCCCACGACCTGACCGGATTCGTTGATTCCCCACGCATAGCTTTCCGTGCCGCCGAGGGTGCCAAGATCAGTCACGCTATATTGCGGCACCGCTCGAGCAGTCGTGGAAAAAAGGAACCCCGCACATATTGCGGCGGCTCCGAAATGAAGGGGGATTAATTTCATGGAGCGATGAGGCTGGAATTCGATTCGCGCATGTAGGTAAGTGACCGGCGGCGGCAGGTCAATTTGATATCCAGGCAACCGTTCAAAGAGCGTCGTCAACCGAAACGCGTCAGCCGTGCGCTTCATCCTTCCCAGCACACGAACGCTCCCTTAACGTCGCTCACCCATGCTCGAGGACATCCGGAAAATTCTCTTTCACGAAAGCACGATCCTCAGCCGTCTCGACGAGATGGCGCATGACATCACGACCGATTACCGCGGCAGGGATCTCACCGTCATCGCGATCTTGAACGGCAGTTTTATTTTCGTCGCCGACCTTTTGCGCCGCATTCCGCTGCCGCTGCAGGTGGATTGCCTCGGCGTCTCCAGCTATCACGGCACGAAAACCACGGGCATCGTGAATTTCCGCCAGACCACGGTCGCCGACCTGCGCGACCGGCACGTGCTCATCCTCGACGACATCCTTGATTCCGGCCACACGCTGCACGCGATTCGCGACCGGCTCGCCACGGAAGGCGCGCTCAGCCTGCGGACGTGCGTGCTGCTGCGCAAGCAGATCGAGCGTGCCCGCGAGGTGGATGCCGACTACGTGGCGTTCGACATTCCGAACGAATTCGTCGTCGGCTACGGCCTCGACTACAACGAAAACTACCGCAACCTGCCGTTCGTCGGCGTGCTCAACGACGAGGCCATCAAGCGCGGCATGAAGTGACGACGAAGGTCGAATTTTATTCGCTGCTGCGCGACGTGACCGGCGCCGCGGAGATCGAACTTTCCCTGCCCGACGGCGCGACCGTCGGCGACATGCTTGCCGCGCTCTACGCCCTTCATCCCGCACTTGCGGAATGGGACGGCCGCCTGCTGCTCGCAGCCGATCTGGACTACGCGGAGCGCACGCACACCATCCGCGAGGGCGAAATCATTTCCGTGATGCCGCCGGTGCAGGGCGGCTGAAATCGCGATGGAAAAAATCAAGGTTCTCCTCATTTCCCAGCCGAACACGGCCGGCGTGAAGCGGCACGTCATGGACGTGCTTTCGCGCATCGACCTGGACGCGTTCGAAGTGCGCCTCGCCTACAATCCACTGAACTGCGACCGCGACTTCCCATCGCTCGTGGAAAGCGTGAAGGCCCGCGGCATCGGCGCATTCGAAATTCCCACGCTCAACCGCCCCGACCCCGGGCGCGACATTCCCGCACTGATGCGGATCCTCCGCGAAATCCGCACGTGGCGGCCGCACATCGTCCATTGCCACAGCTCGAAAGCCGGAGCGCTCGGGAGAATCGCCGCGCGCCTCTCGTTCACCGGCGCAAAAACCGTCTTCACGCCAAACGTCCTCTCGGTCTTCGCCGGCAAAATATATTATCCGATCGAGTTGGCGCTCGCGCCTTTCACCGATGTGATGGTCGCATCCTGCGCGAGCGAGGCGGAGGATTTCCGAAGGATCGGATTTTACCGCGGCTGCGAGATCCGCACGATTCCGCTGTGCGTGGATGCCGCGCTTTTCAAGCAGGTCGAAGTTCCGCCCCGCGACGGCCCGCTGCAAATCGCGTCGTGCGGCCGCATCTGCCCGCAAAAAGGCTCGTTGCTCTTTTTCCAGACCGCACTCGCCGCAGCCCGCGCCGGTCTCGACTGGAAGTTCATCTGGATCGGCGACTACTACGGCTCGGATCCCGAATCGGAAGCCTGCAAGGAGCTCCTCAAAAATCATCCCGGGATGAACGTCGAAGTCACCGGATGGCTCGACGATCCAAAAAGCCGCCTCGCGCAGGCCGATATCTTCCTGCTGCTCTCGCGCTATGAAAGTTTCGGCTTCGTCACTGCGGAAGCCATGTTGCTCGAGAAACCCGTGGTCGCCACGCGCACGACCGGAAATGTTGATCTCGTTTCCGACGGAGAAACAGGGTTGTTCGTGGAGCGCGATGAGCGCGACATCCTCGCAAAACTCAAGCAACTCGCCGACGATCCCGATCGCCAGCGCTTTGGAAAGCGCGGCCGCGAACGCATTGAAAAGGAATATCCGATCTCACGCATGATCGGCCTCACCGAGCAGCTCTACCGCGATCTTCACTCCGCGGGTTGAAGCCCGGTGATCGCGCCCGCGTAGCCCGTCATTTCAAGATAGCCGGAGCCGCGAATCCTCCTGCCTTCGCGTTGGCCAGTCGCCGATATCGCGCCCTCCCAATACGCAATCGGATTCAACCGCAACTCCTGGTCCTTCATCCGCGCAGTCACGTCGACATTCAGCGCCAGGCTGGCAATACGGACCCGCCAATGCAACGGGTAGGCCGCGCCGGTTGCATCGCTTTTCCAAACATCCGAGGGCTCCAATGCAAAGTCATCATTCGTGATGCGGATCATGCTGCCATCGGGAGCAATCCAGCTCCCACCCGACCAGCGATCGCGCGCACCATCCTTTGTGCGTAATTGGAAAAGCATGAGTTCACTGCCGTCGTCGAACTGAACGCTGAACCAATCCCAGCCGACCTGATTTTTTCCCAACTGGTTGCTGGCCCACTCGTGGTCGAACCAGCTCAATCCCTTCACCGAAAATTCCGCACTGCCGACACGCAGAGTGCCCGAGCTTTCCAGGCGCGTGAGCGAATAGTAATGCGACGCGCGGCCCTCGCCGTCCGACTTTTGACTCACGCCATTTTCACCATGAATCGCCGGTGGCTTCGAAGTGCGCAATGTGAGATCGAGTGATTTTTCACCATCGCGGCCAACGAGATGGAACGCTCCGTCCGCCTGCAATGAAAGCGAACAATCCTCGATCCACGCAAGACGATCACCGTCCCCGAAACCCGCTTCACCAAAGGCGCCGCGGCTGATCACCTGTCCGAAATAAAATTTTCCCGGCGCAATATTGGAAATCGTGAAGTGCGCAAACTTGATGTCGCGCGTGACGAATCGTGACTTTGCATCGAGCGGTTGT
>JBOHXO010000363.1:0-5518 GCA_050737475.1 Chthoniobacterales bacterium | reverse complement strand
GCGCATAGATGTCCACGTCGTTGAGGCGCGCGGCCTTGACGAGATCGTCCTGGCATTCGCGCGAGTGGCCGCTTTGGAAGGGCTTGATGACGCCGTCGGCAATGCTCAGCGAGTGATCCGGGATCACACGTCCATAATCTATGCCGATGATGCGGCCGAACCCGCGGCATTCCGGACAGGCGCCGAGCGGGTTGTTGAACGTGAAGAGGCCGGGCGACGGCGGACGGATCGAGATGTCGCAATGCGCGCAATGCCAGCCGCTGGAATAGGGATTTTGAATTTTAGATTTTGGATTTTGGATTGAGAGCTTCCCCTGGCCCAAACGCAGGGCGTGCTCGACGGCTTCGCTCAGACGCGAGCGATTTTCGGGCGTGATTTCGATGCGGTCCTGGATGACGGGCACGACGCCGGGCAGAGCGGCGCGCGTGGGCGCTTCGTCGGTGCGGATGATTTCGCCGTAGAGCAAAATGCGCAGGAAACCCTGCTGTTGCAGGAACGCGTAGAAATCCTTCGGATCGGTTTTTGCCGGGACGGGGACGTTGAACGTGACGAGCACGGTCTCGCCGGCGAAGTCCGCCAGCACATGCTCTACGATGGATTGCGCGGTCTCGGGTCGGACGGGACGACCGCACTCGGGGCATGTGGCTTTCCCGGCGCGCGAGAAGAAAAGTTTCAGGTAGTCGTTGATCTCGGTGATCGTGCCGACGGTCGAGCGGGTGGAGCGGACGTGGTTCGCCTGCTCGATGGCGATGGCCGGCGGAATGCCCTCGATGGAGTCGGCGAGGGGCTTGTCCATGCGGTCGAGAAATTGCCGCGTGTAGGGGCTGAATGTCTCGACGTAGAGGCGCTGGCCTTCGGCGTAAATCGTGTCGAATGCGAGGCTCGACTTGCCACTGCCCGAGGGGCCGGTGACGACAATGAATTTGCCAAGGGGGAGATCGAGATCGATCCCCTGGAGGTTGTTTTGACGGGCGCCGCGAATGCGGATGGACTTCGACACGCTTTAACCTACGACAGCGGTCAAGGCTGGCTAGCTCTCGTCTTCCGGCTCGGCTTTCATGCCATCGGTGCGCATGAGGACGCGCTGGCGCATGATCTTGCCGGCCTTGAACTTGACGGTGGCACGCGCGGGGATGACGACATCCTTTTCGGGCTTGTTCGGATTGCGGCCGACGCGGGATTTCGTGAGGCGCACCTCGAAGACGCCGAAGTTGCGCAGTTCCACATTTTGCCCTGCGGATAGCGCATCGGTGATGTAATCGAGCGTCTTTTGCACGACGTCGAACACCTGTTGCTGCACAAGGCCCGTCTCATTGCTGATCCGGACGACCAAATCCCGTTTCGTCAGATTTCCCATATCCTCCACCTTGTTAAGGCTTTGAAAGAGCAGAAATCGGACCGACGGGCAAACTCATTTCGCCAAACGGCCGGTTTGCGCGAGAATTTGGCGCAAAAGTTTCAACTGTGGCTTGAACTGCGAATCGAGGTCCGCCATCACCGCGCCGAGGCGGGCGGTCCAATTCTGGTCGCCGATCGCGCCGGGAACGTTGAAGCGGTCCTCGGTGCCGAGAATGTCGGTAATCATCGGGACGGCGAGCCAGGAATTCGTGGCCATGAGACCGCGCATCGTGGCGGCGTGGATCGTCTCGTCGAAGATGTGCGGTTCCTTGAGGGGCGGTTCGCCACAGAACGCGAGCAGGCCGTTCATTTCGGCGAACGCGCGGGCCGCGGCGTCCTTATCCGGCGATTGCGTGAGTGCGAACCAGGCATTCCAAAACGTGTGAACCGGCGGGTGATCGTGCGTGGCGTAGGTCGCGAGGGAGAGGCGTTGGTAATCCTTTCCCGGCGTGAGCGGGCAGCCCGGCTCGTGCTCCCATTGCGGAATTTTGAAGCCGGGAATTTCGAGTTGCTCGAGCACAGGACGCACGTAGGGCGGGACGGTGCCGAGATCTTCGGCGATGAGCCGGGGCGCGGGAATTTCCTCGAGCATGATCTTGAAAAGCACCTCGCCATGGACGCGGTTGCGTTCCTCGTTTTCCGGCGTGGAATCGTCGCGCGGCATGAATCCGGGCAGCTGGCCGCCGGTTTTTTCCTTTGCCTCCTCCTCGGTGAGTGGGAGGAATTCCGCGTTCTGCTGCGGGCGCCACGGGAAGCTGTAGATGCGAAAAAATCCGAGCGCGTGGTCTACGCGGACGAGGTCGAACATGCTCATCATCGCCTGCAGGCGGCGGCGCCACCACGCGAAGTTGTCCTTCGACATGGTGAACCAATCGTAGAGCGGGAAGCCCCAGTTCTGGCCCCATTTTTCCGTGAACGGATCGCTCTTGAAGACTTTTTCCGGCGGCGCGCCGCTGGAGCGCGTGAGGTCGAATTGCTCCGGCTCGCTCCACACGTCGCAGCTGTAAATGCTCACGCCCACCGGCACGTCGCCCATCAACGAAACGCCGAGCGACTCGCAGTGTTCGCGCGCCGCGTGCCATTGCGAAAAGGCGATCCATTGCACGTAGCGGTGAAAATTTGCGATGCGCTCGACCGGGGCGCGTTCGGCGTCGGGCAGCGATTCGAGCCAGTCGCGGGCCGAGGGAAGCAACTGCTGCACCACGGGCCATTCGCTGAAGACCTCGGATTCGTCGTGGAGCGTGACCAGCGCGCGGTAGAGCGCGTAGGGCGCGAGCCAGTCCTCGTGCTGGCGGTTGAAATCGTCGAACGCGGATTGCCGTTCCTCGTCGGCGTCCTCGCAGAACGTCGCAAACGCAGCCTCGAGAAGAGTGCGCTTGAGTTTTTTGACATCTGCGTAGCGCACCGGGCCTGCGCGCATTGTGTCGAGATCAAAGCCTTCCGTGAGCTGCTTGAAATCGCGTTTGCGCAGATCGGGGAGCTCGCCGGGAAATGTCGCGATCGTCACCGGATCGAGCGCCATCGAACTGATGATGTTGTAGGGGCTGTTGTCCGCGCCGGCTTCGTTGACCGGCAGGATTTGCACCACGCGCAGGCCATGGCCGGCGGCCCACGTGGCGAACTCGCGCAACGCAAGGGTGTCGCCCACGCCGAGGTCCTGCGAACCGCGCAGGGCGAAGACAGGCGCGAGCACGCCGGCGATGCGTTGGTCGGGATTCAGCACGCCGCGTTCCTACCCAGAGACGACGGGGCTGTCACGCAGAGACGCGGGGGTGCGAAGAAAATGAATTTGCCTCCCGCCGCGTCTGCGTGAATATCGAATCCTCCCTATGCCGCAATCCCGCCACCTGATCGTGCAACCCGACGACGGCACCCCGCCCGTCATCGCCCTCATCAACTCCGCCACGCGCTCGCTTTACATCAAGCAGTTCACGTTCACCGAGCCCGCAATCCAGCAGGCCGTGATCGCGAAGGCAAAGGCCGGCGTGGACGTGCGCGTGATGCTGAACCCGAAGCGTTCGTCGGGCAGTCGCGCGAATGACGAAACATTCACGCTCTTCGAGTCCGCGGGTGTGCCGGTGCGCTGGGCGAGCCCGCACTTCGCGGTGACGCACGAAAAATCCATCGTTGTTGACGAGTCCGTCGCGCTCATCGCGACCTTCAATCTCTGCGAAAAATATTTCACGCAAACGCGCGACTACGGCGTGATCGTCGAAAATCCGCGGCAGGTCGCACAGATCGTCGAGGGCTTTCATGCGGACTGGGAGCAGCAGAACTGGCATCCCGCGGAGGACACCGGGCTTTTGTGGAGCAACAACAATTCCCGCAAGCTCATGGCCGACTTCATTGACTCGGCCGAGGAGACGCTGGATGTGCAGCACCCGAAGTTCGTGGACGCGACCGTGACCGAGCGGATTGCCGCGGCGGCGCAGCGGGGCGTGCACGTGCGCGTGCTGTGCGGCGGCAAGCACGGCATCAGCGACTGGGATATTCTCGACACATTTTCATCGCTGCGACTGCTGCATTATCTCGGCGTGAAAGTGCACAAGCAGAAAAACCTCCGCCTCCACGCGAAGCTGCTGCTCGCGGACCGCAAGCACGCGCTCGTCGGCTCGATGAACATTGACCGCAGCGCCTTCGACCTGCGCCGGGAACTCGGCACCACGATTCGCGATCCGCAGATCATCGAGGGGCTCTGCGAAGTCTTCGAGTCCGACTGGGATGCCTCGCACAAATACGACACGCCGCTCCCGCTGGCGGCGTTCCATCACGTCGAGGACGATTTCCCGCATGATCCCGACCTGCATCATGAGTGAAGAAGCCCCGGTGCGTCCGCCGGGCCTGCTCGAGCTTGCGCTTACATTCAATAAAATCGCGCTCGCGAGCTTTGGCGGCGGGCTTTCCGCCTGGTCGCGCGAGGTTGTGGTGGTCGAGCGCAAGTGGATGAGCGAGGAGGAATTTCTCAGCGCACTCACGATCTGCCGCATCCTGCCGGGCGCGAACCAGATCAACCTCGCGGTGTTCGTCGGTGTGAAATTTCGCGGCATTGCCGGCGCGTTCGCGGCGTGCATCGGACTTGTTTTCATCCCGGTGGTCATCGTGCTCGGAATGGGCTGGTTTTATTTTACCTACAGCAAAGTTCCGGCGATGAAATCGGTGCTGCATGGCATGACTGCCGCCGCGGTGGCGATGACGTTTGCGATGGCGTTCAAGACCGGAAAGAAGTGCCTGCAGAGCCCGATTGGCATCGGGTTGTTCGTCGCGATGTTTGTATTGAGCGCAATCGTGCGACTGCCCTTGATCGTGGCGCTCCTGATTTGTGGGCCGATTGCATTGTGGTGGGGCTGGCCGCGCAAGACGAAGGAGGCGGCATGAGCGCGAAGACAGTGCTTCAGATTCTTGCGCTGTTCAGCACGCTTTCGATCCTCTCGATCGGCGGCGGCAACACGGTGCTGCCCGACATGCAGCGCAAGGTCGTCAAAAATTCCCACGTTGAAAATTACGCGTGGCTCGAACCGCGGCAGTTTGCGGACTTGTTCGCGATTTCACAGGCCGCGCCGGGTCCGAGCATTTTGATCGTGACGCTCATCGGCTACAAGGCGGGCGGGGAGGGGCTCTGGGGCGTTGTTGGTGCGATTCTCGCGACATTGGCGATGATCATTCCCGCGGGCCTGCTTGTTTATTTCACAGCGCGATTCTGGAACTCCGCGAAGGAGGCGAAATGGCGGCACGCGGTGGAGAGGGGGTTCGCCCCGCTCACAGTCGGCCTCGTGCTCGCGAGCGGTGTAATCGTCGCGAAGTCCGCGGATCACGGCTATCGCGAGTGGGCGCTTACCGCGGTGGCGACCGTCATTTTCACCTGCACGAAGACCAACCCGCTCGTCGTGGTCAGCATCGCCGGTGTCATCGGCTGGCTTGGCTGGGTGTAGGCACGACCACGAAGACACGCAGCTTCGATGTAGCTGTGTATGTTGAAAACAATCGGGATACTTCTTGTCGTTATTGGAATTCTTGCGCTCGTCATTCCGAGCATCACCTTCACCAAACGCGAAAAGGTCGTTGATCTCGGGCCGATCCAGGCGACCTCGGAGAAAAAGGAGAGCATTCCGCTTTCCCCGAT
>JBOHXO010000362.1:0-6547 GCA_050737475.1 Chthoniobacterales bacterium | reverse complement strand
CGCGATTTTCGGTCATCAACTGCATGCAATCGTGCACGGAATCGCCCGGTTCCACGACGATGAGATCTTGGGTCATGATATCCGCCACGTCCGTCATCCGGGATGAACGCCCGAGCAGGATGACTTTGCGCGTGTAGTCGCGTTCCGAAATCATGCCGAGCAATCGGCCGTCCTTCATCACTGGCAATGCGCCCACATCGTATTGCGCCATCAGCGCGATGGCGTCGAACACCGTGTCATTGGGCAGGATCGACCATACCTCCATGCCCTTCCGGGCGAGGATGGAGCGGATGGGAGTCGAGATTTCCATGAGGAACCTCCTTTGGGGTTACTTCAATGTCCGTGCATGAAAGGGCGTGTCCACGAGAATTTTCATGCGGTGCGGACGGCCGCAGTCCGCACTTTAATTACCGGCTGCCGCGGCGGGTTCCATGACCGAGAGACGTGCCAGCGCCTGGCGAAGCGCGCCGAATTCCACCGGCTTGGTGAGGTGCTCGGCAAAGCCCGCGCGGCGGCTGGATTCGAGATCGCTTTCCATTCCGAATCCGCTCATCGCGACGGCGCGGATGGGGTGCCCGGCGCTGACTTGCAATCGCTCGAGCAGTTCCGTGCCGCGTCCGTCGGGCAGCCCGATGTCGGAAATGAGAATATCGAATTCATAGTCGTCAGCGACCTTCATGGCCTGGGTGATGCTATCCGCCGTGCGCACGCGGTAGCCCAGGCGCGAAAGCAGGCGGCCCAGCACCTGCGCGGTGTCATTATGATCATCCACCAACAGCACGCGCTGCCCTGTCGTCGTCGGCAACTCCCCGACCGGGGCCGGCTGCTCGACATGGGCGGCTTCCTCGATGGGAAGCTCCACAACGAAAGTTGTGCCCAAACCCGGACCATCACTGCGCACCTTGATCGTCCCGCCATGCAGGTCCACGAGGGCCTTGCTGATCGCCAGCCCAAGCCCCAACCCCGGCGACCCATTGCGCTGCCCTTGTTCAAATGCATCGAAGATGCGGTCGATTTTTGCGGGCTCTATTCCGATGCCGGTATCATTGATCTCGACCATGATGGCATCGCTGGCGTCGCTCGTGCGCACGGTGATCGTCCCTCCGTCCGGCGTGAATTTCACGGCGTTCGAAAGGAGGTTCCAAAAAATTTGCTGCAGCCGCGCGGCGTCGCCGTTCAAGCGCGTGACGGTGGCCTGCAAATATTCGCGAATGTGAATATTCCGCGCGGCGGCATCGGCGGCGCCAATTTTAATCGCTTCGCGAAGCACCTCATGCACATCGGCTGCGCCGGGATTCAGCACAAGCTTTCCGCTGCGAATGCGTGCCAGGTCGAGCAGGTCGTCAATGAGCCGCGTCTCGACCCAGACGTTTCGTTGAATGACGTCCAATGCCTCGCGGATTTGCGGCGGGCAGTTTTCATCCATCCCGAGCATGTCCACGGCATAGACGATCGGCGTGAGCGGCGTGCGCAGCTCGTGCGAGAGCATGGCGAGGAAGCGATCCTTGGCCTCGTTCGCCGCCTCGGCCTCGGCGCGCGCGGCCTCCGCCACGATGCGGCGTGCGCGTTCCTCCGCCTCGCGCTTGAGGAGGATGTTCTGCGTCTCGAGCTTGTCGTTGAGCGCGGCGAGGGCGCGTGTTTTCCGGAAAAGGTCCACGAAGACATTGACCTTCGACCGCAGCACCGCAGAGTTGATCGGCTTCGTGAGATAGTCCACGGCGCCGACATCGTAGGCCATCATGACGTGCTCGTCCTCGAGGTAGTGCGCGGTGAGAAAAATGATCGGGACGTGACGCGTGCGCCGACGCTGCTTGATCAACCGCGCGAGCTCGATGCCGCTGACGCCCGGCATTTTCACGTCCAGGATGATCGCCGCGAACTCGCCGTTCATCAGCGCGAGCAGCGCCTCGTCGCTCGTCTGGGCCTTGACGAGCGTGTAGTCGCCCCCCTCGAGCAGCGCCTCCAGCGCGAGGAGGTTGCGCGGGTCATCGTCCACGATGAGTATCTCGGGCTTCATGGAAGCCTCCGGCGGAACCGCTTCGCTCGGCGGCATGGAATCGGATGTCATAAGGATTTCCTCATCGGTGGAGCCAGACCCTGAGCAGGGAGAGCAATTGATCGGTGTCCACGGGTTTCGCGATGTAGTCGCTGGCGCCCGCTTCGAGGCATTTTTCGCGATCGCCTTTCATGGCCTTGGCGGTCAGCGCGAGCATCGGCAGGGCGCGGAAGGCGGGCAGCTTGCGGATCTCGCGCATCGTCTGGTAGCCGTCCATCTCGGGCATCATGATGTCCATGAGCACGATCGCGAGGTCGGGTGTGTTCTGGATGATTTCGATGGCCTGGCGGCCGTTCGTGGCGCTGAGCACTTCCATCTCCTGGTTTTCGAGGACGATTGAGAGAGCGAAAATGTTGCGCGCATCGTCATCCACGACGAGCACCTTGCGGCCGCGCAGGATTTCGTTCGAACCGTGCAGGCGGCGCAGCATCTCCTGTTTGCCCTCGGGCAGGTCGGAGACGACGCGATGAAGGAACAGCGCCGTCTCGTCCAGCAATCGCTCGGGCGATTGAACGTCCTTGAGAACGATGCTCTTCGCCACGGTGCGCAGCCGCGTCTCTTCCTCGGCGGACAAGTCCTTGCCGGTGAATACGACGACGGGAATATCGCGCAGGCTGCGCTCGGCCTGGATCTTGTCGAGAAGGTCGAAGCCGGTCATGTCCGGCAGCCGCAGATCGAGCACGAGACAATCGAACGGCCGGTCGAGCAGCGCGTCGAACGCCTCGGCGCCGGTGGCGACGGTGGTAATTTCGATGTCGGTGTGGCCAAGCAACTCGACGATACTCATGCGCTCGGTGTCGTTGTCCTCGACGACGAGCAGACGCTTGGTGCGCGGGGCGACGAAGGTCTTGATGCGGTCGAAGGCGTTCTCGAGATCCTCGGTCGTCGCGGGCTTCACGAGATAGGAAAACGCGCCGTGCGAAAGGCCGTGCTGGCGCTCCTCCTCGAGGGTGATGATCTGCACCGGAATGTGGCGGGTCTCGGGCGCGAGCTTGAGATTGTTGAGGACGGTCCAGCCGAGCATGTCGGGCAGGAAGATATCGAGGGTGATGGCCGTGGGATGGTATTGACGGGCCAGCGAGAGCGCCTCGTGGCCGCGCGTGGCGACGAGGCCCTTGAAGCCCTTGTCGCGCGCGAGGCCGAGCAGCACGCGCGCGTAATGCGGATCGTCCTCCACGATGAGCGCGGCGAGATCGCCCGGCTCGATGCCGTCGCGGTCGTCGGTGATTCGTTCCTCGCGCGCAACCGGGACAATGGGCAGCGCCAGCGGAATTCCCCCGCGGAAATCGGTGACCGGCGCTGTGGACGCTGTCGCGGGGCCGCTGTAGGCCAGCGGCAGGAAAAGCGTGAAGGTGCTGCCCTCGCCCGGCGTGCTGGTGAGGCGGATTTCGCCGCCGAGGAGCGAGGCGAGTTCGCGCGAGATCGCGAGGCCGAGGCCGGTGCCGCCGTATTTGCGCGAAGTGCCTGCGTCGGCTTGCTGGAACGCCTCGAAAATAAGCCGCTGTTTTTCCGGCGCGATGCCGATGCCGGTGTCGCGGATGGACATCGCGATCACGGCGCCGGCGCGGTTGAGGCTGGGATGGTCGGGGCTCCATCCCTCCGAGGCGATGCTCACCGACATGGCAACTTCGCCGTGCGCGGTGAACTTGAAGGCGTTCGAGAGCAGGTTCTTGACGATCTGCTGGAGCCGCTTCGAATCGCTCGTGAAGGCGCGCGGCATGTTGGGATCGAAGTCGATGCGGAACGGCAGGTTCTTGCTCTCGGCGATGTGGCGGAAGCTGCGTTCGACGGAATCCTTGAACGAGGCGAAGCCGATTTCCTCGACCTCGACGGTGACCGTGCCGGACTCGATCTTCGAGAGGTCGAGAATGTCGTTGATGAGGTTGAGCAGGTCGGAGCCGGCGGAGTGAATGTTGCGGGCGAATTCGATCTGCTTCGGATCGAGGTTGCCGGCGGTGTTCTCGGCAAGCTGCTGGCCGAGGATGAGGATGGAATTGAGCGGCGTGCGCAGCTCGTGCGACATGTTCGCGAGAAACTCGGATTTGTATTTCGACGTGAGCGCGAGTTCGCCGGCCTTTTCCTCGACGGCGCGCCGCGCCTGCTCGATCTCCTTGTTCTTGCGCTCGACCTCGGCGTTTTGCTCGGCGAGCTGGCGGGCCTTTTGCTCGAGTTCCTCGTTGGTCTGCTGGAGCTCGGTCTGGCCGGCCTGGAGTTCGACCGTGAGCTGCTGGCTCTGCTGGAGCAGGCCCTCGGTGCGCATGGTCGCTTCGATCGTGTTCAACACGACGCCGATGGATTGGGTGAGCTGCTCGAGGAAGTTGAGGTGCGCGTCGGTGAATGGACGCAACGATGCGAGTTCGATGACGGCCTTCGTCTCGCCCTCGAAAAGCACTGGAAGCACGACGACGCTCGACGGACGGGCCGCGCCAAGCGAGGAGCGGATTGGCGTGTATTTCGACGGCACCTTTGCGAGCAGGATGCGCTGCTTTTCCTTCGCGCACTGGCCGACGAGGCCGTCGCCGATTGCGATGGTTTCCGGCAGTTCGGGATTGTTGGCGTATCCGCTGAGACGGCGCAGGATGGGATTTTCGCCCTCTACGGCGGTCATTTGATAGATCGTGCCCTGCTGCGCGTCCACGAGCGGCGCGAGTTCGGAGAGCAGCGTTTCGCCGACGGTGAAGAGGTCGCGCTGCCCCTGGAGCATGCGGGTGAATTTCGCGAGGTTGGTCTTGAGCCAGTCCTGTTCCTCGTTGCGCTCGGTCGTCACGCGGAGGTTATCAATCATCGTGTTGATGTTGTCCTTGAGCTCCGCGACTTCGCCGCGGGTCTCGACCTGGATCGAACGCGTGAGATCGCCCTTCGTCACGGCGGTCGCGACCTCGGCGATGGCGCGGACCTGCGTGGTGAGGTTCGCCGCGAGGAGGTTCACGTTTCCGGTGAGATCCTTCCACGTGCCCGCGGCGCCGGGGACGTTTGCCTGACCGCCAAGCCGGCCTTCGACGCCGACCTCGCGGGCGACGTTCGTCACCTGGTCGGCGAATGTCGCGAGCGTGTCTGTCATGTTGTTGATCGTCTCGGCGAGCGCGGCGACTTCGCCCTTCGCCTGCACAGTGAGTTTCTGGCGGAGGTTGCCGGTGGCGACGGCGGTGACGACTTTCACGATGCCGCGCACCTGGTCGGTGAGGTTTGCGGCCATCACGTTCACGGAATCGGTGAGATCCTTCCACGTGCCGGCGACGCCGGAGACCTGCGCCTGGCCGCCGAGCTTGCCCTCGGTGCCGACCTCGCGGGCCACGCGCGTGACCTCCGCAGCGAACGCGTTGAGCTGATCCACCATCGTGTTGATCGTGTTCTTGAGCTCAAGAATTTCGCCCTTCACGTCCACCGTGATCTTGCGCGAAAGATCGCCGCGTGCGACGGCGGTGGTGACCTCGGCAATGTTGCGCACCTGCGCCGTGAGGTTTGTGCCCATCGCATTCACGGAATCGGTGAGATCCTTCCATGTGCCGCCGACGCCCGGCACGACAGCCTGCACGCCAAGGCGGCCCTCGGTGCCGACTTCGCGGGCGACGCGCGTGACCTCCGATGCAAACGACCGCAACTGCTCGACCATCGTGTTGATGGTTTCCTTGAGCTGAAGAATTTCGCCGCGCACGTCCACCGTGATTTTGCGCGAAAGATCGCCGTTCGCGACGGCGATGGTGACCTCGGCGATGTTGCGCACCTGCGCCGTGAGGTTCGACGCCATCGAGTTCACGTTGTCCGTCAAATCCTTCCACGTGCCGGCGACGTCGGGCACCTGTGCCTGGCCGCCCAGCTTGCCCTCGGTGCCCACCTCACGCGCCACGCGGCTCACTTCCGACGCGAACGCATTGAGCTGATCCACCATCGTGTTGATCGTGTCCTTGAGCTCGAGAATTTCGCCCTTCACGTCCACCGTGATCTTGCGCGAAAGGTCGCCGCGCGCGACGGCAGTGGTGACCTCGGCGATGTTGCGCACCTGCGCCGTGAGATTGTTCGCCATGGAGTTCACGTTGTCCGTGAGATCCTTCCACGTGCCGCCCACGTCCGGGACCTGCGCCTGGCCGCCGAGCTTGCCTTCGGTGCCAACTTCGCGCGCCACGCGGCTCACCTCGGACGCGAACGCATTGAGCTGATCCACCATGGTGTTCATGGTTTCCTTGAGCTGCAAAATCTCGCCCTTCACGTCCACGGTGATCTTCGAGGAAAGGTCGCCGCGCGCGATGGCGGTCGCGACGTCGGCGATGTTGCGCACCTGCGCCGTGAGGTTCGACGCCATCGAATTCACATTGTCCGTGAGATCCTTCCACGTGCCCGCCACGCCGCGCACCTGCGCCTGGCCGCCGAGCTTGCCCTCGGTGCCGACCTCGCGGGCCACGCGCGTCACCTCCGACGCAAAGCCATTGAGCTGATCCACCATCGTGTTGAGCGTGTTCTTGAGCTCGAGAATTTCGCCCTTCACGTCCACCG
>JBOHXO010000361.1:0-5571 GCA_050737475.1 Chthoniobacterales bacterium | reverse complement strand
CGTGATCACTTCGGATGCCGTCATCAAGCAACACGGCAGCGGCCCCGGATTCCTCGCCGAAATTCTCGACGCACGCATCGGTTACATCCGCCTCGGCGCATTGAGCAAGGACGCCCTCGCGCAGATGGACACCGCGCTCGCGAGCTTCAAGGACAAGAAACTTCAATCCGTCATTCTCGACCTGCGCGGTGCGCCATCGTCAGCGGACTACGACATCGCCGCGGAGTTTGCCCGGCGCTTTTGCGCAAAAGGCGCGTTGCTCTTCAGCGTGCAAAAACCCAGTGCGAAACAGGAACGCATGCTGACATCGAGCCAGGACCCGTCATACACCGGCATCCTCGTCGTGCTCACCGACCGCCAGACTTCCGGCGCAGCGGAAGCGCTCGCAGCCACACTGCGACGAAATGCGAAGGCGATGATCGTCGGCGCACGCACACGCGGCGAAGCCGTGGAGTTTTCCGACGTGCAACTGGGCGACGGGAATGTCCTCCGCATCGCTGTGGCGCAGGTCATGCTGCCGGGCACGGGGCCGATTTTCCCCGACGGCGTGCGACCGGATATTTCGGCCGTTCTCAGTCCCGAATTGCAGGCGCATATTTTTCAAGTCAGCAAGGAGAAGGGCGTGAGCCAGTTCGTGTTCGAGACCGAGCGGCCGCGCTTCAACGAAGCCGCACTTGTCGCGAACACGAATCCCGAAATTGATCCCGGTGCAATGGACGACAACCCGGACGAGGCGTGGGATACCGTGCTTCAGCGCGCGGTGGATCTCGTCACCGCGATCAGTTTTTACGACAAACGCGTCATGCGCTGAGCGCCTATGCGCCGGGCTGCATGGTTCCTCGCACTGCCTCTCGTCGCGGCCGCGCATGCGGAGGAGTTGCAGGCGGATTTTCGAGGTCCCGGTCGGGCCGAAATCACGCTGCGCTCCGCGGTGGATGATGATCACCTCGCCGATCCGCCCGGATATTTTGCGCCGAAAATTCCCGCCACGCGCGTCGTGCGCAGCATCACGATCGAGAACACCGGAAGCTCGCCGATCACGAATCCCGACATCCGCATCAATGGCCGGCCGCTGCTGCCCGTGGACGATCCGCTCGACATGCTCGGCGTCGCGGACGCACACGATCTGCCGGCGCTCTTCGCCGCGTGGAGGGACCGCGTCATCCACGCGACCACCGAGCTCGATGCAAGCCGCGATCCCATCGCGCTGTTGAATGTGCTCGGCGCGGCCTATTGCGGCGACGACGCACGCGCGCTCGCGGCAATCACCGTCGCGAACGGCGGCCAGGCACGTTTCGCGCGACTGAACGGACATTCGGTCATCGAGCACCAGTTCGAAAATTCCTGGGTGCTGCTCGACGGCGATCAAAACCTGCTCTACCTCGACTGGGATAACCTCACGCCCGTCGGCGAAGCGGAAATTCTCAGTGATCCGCTCCTTGCTTTGCGCACGCAGGTTTTCGGCCGGCAATCCACATGGGAACCGGGCGCAGCATGGCAGAACACATCGCGATTCGAATTCGTTGACCACGCGCACGATCAGAAAACCTTCCGCCTCAAGGGCGGACTGCGAAAACAAAACTGGCAACTGCAGCCGGGCGAAAAAATCGTGATCAGCCTCGCGCGCACTCCCCGTCGAGCGCTGTCTGCAGGCGACAGATTGCGCACAAATCCTGCATTGCTCGCCGCGCTTTGCGAGGTCTCGTTTGAGCCGAAGCGAAGCGGCGATGAAAAAGTCCTGCTGCCTTATCCCATCTCACAGGCCGGCGCTGGCGAGCCCGTCTATGAAACCGCCGCGACCGGTTCCCCGATCCTCTGCCAGGCAGTGCGATCGCAATTCCCACTGCTTCACAACGGAGCCAATGCGATCGAGTGGAAAAGCCGCGGCGATCTGCGTGTGACCTTCGACTGCAAGCCTTCCGATTTGAAACCCGTGCCCGCGCCGGCGGTTCGTGTGGATTCGCGGCACTTCCGCATCGAGGCAAAAAATGCGAGCCGCATGTGGTGGCAGATTTCCACGGCGCGTGATTTTCGAATCGTCGCGCCAAATCTCGACCGCGTCTCGGCCTGCGCTCCGGAATGGACGCTCACGCCGCTCGACGAAACATTCCTGGCCAATGGCCGGCATTTCGCGCGCGCGAAGGTCTCCCGCGAGGGTGTGTGGAGCGACTGGAGCGTGCCGGTGCCGTTCGATGTGAAGAAGCCTGCGCAGCCGCGCATCGTTGCGATGGAAGGCGCGGACGGCGACCAGATGCTTGTTCGATGGAAGCCCGGTCGCGGCGAAATGCTCGTGTTCGGCTCGAACCGCCTCGATTTCCTGCCCGATGTTTTTGGAGACGCCGAGGTCGTGCGCATGGAAAACGGCGCGATTCGCGAAAGCCGTCCCAATAAAAATTTGCTCGCGACCGTTCCCGCACAAGACGGCGAGGCCTACGTGCCCATCCGTGCCTGCTATCGGCTGATCGCTCGTGAGAACGGCGCGTTCTCCATTCCCTCGGCCCTGCAACGCGGAAACAACATGCCAACCCGCGTGCTGCAAACGCGACATGAGAAACCCGACGGCGCACTCACGGGCCGCGACGTCGCGGTGGAAATGGACATTCCTTGACGCGAAGACGCCGGGAGGCGCGCTTGGACGAAGACGCCGGGAGGCGCGCTTGGACGAAGACGCCGGGAGGCGGCACTTGGACGAAGACGCCGGGAGGCGGCGTCTAGCCGACGCGCACGGCGCGGGTCTTGTCGAGCTTGAGGATGCCCGTCGCATCCGCTGGCAGCACAGCCTTCGGGTCGGTGACTTTTTCGCCGTTCCACTGGATGCTGCCCTGCTCGACGAGCCGGCGCGCATCGCTGCGGGATTTCTGGACGCCGAGTGAACCGAATGCCGCGACGACATTCGAGACGATGTCCTGCCCGGCCAGCCATGCGAACGTGGGAAGGTCGGCGCTCTCGAGATCGCGCTTGCTGAACCGCGCGTTGAAATCCTCGAGCGCGTGACGTGCGTCGGCATCGCTGTGGAATCGCGCGACGATGCGGCGGCCGAGTTCCTTCTTCGCATCCATCGGGTGTGTGCCGGCGGGAATCGTCTCCGCGAGCAACAGCTCGTAATATTTCGGCATCACCTCGTCGGGAATGCTCATCAACTTTCCAAACATCTGCACGGGCGGCTCCGATACGCCGACGGCGTTGCCGAGGCTCTTGCTCATTTTCTGCACGCCGTCGAGTCCCTCGAGAATGGGCAGCATCATCGCGACCTGCTGCGACTGGCCCTCTTCGCGCTGAAGATCACGGCCAACCATGATGTTGAAGAGCTGGTCCGTGCCGCCGATCTCCACGTCGGCCTGAATTTTCACGGAGTCCCAGCCCTGCATGATCGGGTATTGAATTTCGTGCGCGCGCACGGGCAGCCCCTTGTCGAGCCGTTCGCGAAAGTCCTCGCGCTGCAGCATCTGCTGGAGCGTGACGCGGCTGTTGAGCTTGATGACTTCGTCGAACGTCATCATCTCGAACCACTCGCCGTTGAACACGACACGCGTCCTCGCGGGATCGAGAATCTTGAATGCCTGTTCCTGGTAGGTCTTCGCGTTTGCCATCACCTCGTCGTGCGTGAGCTGCGGGCGCGTGGCGGAGCGGCCGCTGGGATCGCCGATCATCGCCGTGAAGTCACCGATGATGAGGATGGCATGGTGGCCGAATTCCTGAAACTGGCGCAGCTTGGTGAGGCCGACGGTGTGGCCGAGGTGAATGTCGGGCGCGGTGGGATCCACGCCGAGTTTCACGCGCAACGGCCGGTTCTCGGCGAGTTTTTTGCGCAGTTCCTCAACGCTGAGGACCTGGGCGCAATTCCGGGTAAGTGCGTCGAGCGTGTCCATCCGGCAGGGCGCTGCGCCTATTCGCCCTTGCCCTTGTTCAGCAAGTCGCGGACGTCGTCGATGGACAGATCCTTTTGCAGGTTCTGCGTAAAGCGGTCCATGCTCACGCTTTTCTTCGGCTCCGACCCGAGGTATTTGCGCGGCTCGGCGGAGCTGGGGAGGATGGCGTTGGCGTCGAGCGCATCCTTCTTGCCGGCCTTGGCGTATTCGTTCACGGAATAGGAGTCCGTGCGGAAATCCTTGCTGGCCTCGGTGGCTTCACGACTCGTGTAGACGCTCGTGTCCGTCTTGAAAATCCTGCTGCCGAACCACGGATTCTTGATGCCGAGGAAGGAGTGCGTCTGGAAGGTCTTCAAATTCGCAGACTTCGTGCCTTCGAAGGCGCCCGTGCCGTATTTTTTCGTCGCGAACGCGGCGCCGCCATACGTCTTGGACTGCAGCGGGCTCGTGAGCGACGGATCGTATTTTGCCTTCGCGTCCGTCGCCATGATCGCCTTCTTCGTGCTCATATCAATGCGCTCGGCCATCCCCGACTCCTGCTGCTGGGCATGCGCAACCACAGCCGTCGCAAGGAGGGCGAATGGGAGGAACGCGCGTTTCATGACCGGGAACGTTACGCCGTAGCGGCACCGCGAGGCAAGCCCGCGTCTTATACCGCCGGGCTGGAATCCGCGGTCTCGATTTCGAACAGCGTCATTTCTTGTCCGGTCCGCTTGGCACGGCTGGGGCGCCACCGCCGGGAAGCTGCATTTTCGGCATGTTCATCGTCCGGTATCCGGCGGGAACCTCGAAGGTCGAGTCGGGCACGTCCTCGCTTTTGACCGAGACGACTGTGAGCGTCATTTTGCCGGCCTGCGGAGTTTTCATGACGGTGCGAATCGGGAAGCCGGGGAAGGCCTCGCCGTTCGCGAGCGCGCCCTGGAAGGTGGCGTCACCGCCCATGAGCTTGCTGATTTGATCGAGCGTCTCCTTCTGCTCCTTCACCTCCTGCGTCACCCAGAAGGCCACGTCCATGCCGTTGATTTTTCCGGTGTATTCCTCGCAAGCGAAGCCGTTGATCGTCTCCTTCTTGCCGGTCGGCTTGAGATCGAGCTTGGGTTTTTCACCCTGCGACGCCGATTTCTTGATGGCATCGAAGGTGCCCTCGGGCAACTCCATCGCGACTTTTTGCGCATGGATCAACGAGACCGTCGCGCCGGTCTTGGAATTCACGATCGAGGAAATCTGCTTTCCGATGTCCACGCGCGCCTTGTCGCCGGAGACGCTGAGCGTCATTTCCGTCTTGCCGGGCATGGGGCCGCCGGACTGTTCCATTTCCTCGACGACGACGAGGCCGGCGGTGGCGAGTTGAGCCGTGGCGAGCAGGACGATGGGGAGAAGAAATCGTTTCATGGCAATAGGGAATCGTTTCAGCGGGACAGATCGGCCTGCGTGAGAATGGGAAATCCATCGCCGCGCAGCACGGAACTGGCACACTCGTTGTCGTCCACGTGCAGTGCAAGCACGGCCCGGCCGCGCGGACGAACAAGCAGCGGGTAGCTGAAAAGCACGTTCACCTCGGCCTTGAGCAGCGCCGCGAGCACGGCGGCGAGATCGGTCGCGCCTTCCTTGAGCTCGGTGACGACGACCTCGGAGACGCTGTGCGGAATTCCATTTTCCTCGAACAAATCCTCGACCTGATCGGGATCGCTCACCACGAACC
>JBOHXO010000360.1:0-12065 GCA_050737475.1 Chthoniobacterales bacterium | reverse complement strand
GGCAAGGACGACAAGGTGCCGCTGGATCAAAGCCAGACGCTCGTGAAGCGATTGAAGGAAGCCGGCGTGCCGGAGCAACTGGTCGTCTTCGAGAAAGCCGGGCACGATGGACCCGATTTTCAGGATCCGCTCATCATGGGCGATGTGACCGACTTTCTCGACGGCATTTGGAAAACGAAACCGTAGGGAGCTCTCCGCAAACGCTTCCAGGCGCAACAGAGTGCTTGATCGAGCAATAACGGTTCACCATTCGCGGCCTTTTTTTCGCGCCGCACGGCCTCAGCATTTTGTTGAGTTGCACTGCGGTGCGCGGATTCGTCCGTCGTTGCGTTCGCAACTTCCCCCACCCCCCCACAGTCATGAACAAGTTCCCGAGTTTTCTCGCCGCGGGCGTCGTTGCGTTCGCCCTCATCACACCGGTCCTCGCGCAGACCAACCTCGCGCTCAGCAAGCCGGCCACGGCCTCCACGGTCCAGGCCGGCAACGACATCGCGAAGGGCAACGACGGCAGTTCGTCCAGCCGCTGGGCCGCGTCGAGCAGCAGCTATCCGCAATGGTGGCGCGTGGACCTCGGCTCGAGCCAGTCCGTTTCGAAGGTGGAGGTGGATTGGTACAGCGCTGCGACGCGTTCCTACAAATACAGGATCGAGACATCGCCCGACGACGCGACCTACACGACGCGCGTGGACAAAACCGGGAACACCACGGTCGGAAATACCTCGGACACTTTCACCGCGGTCAACGCGCGTTACGTGCGGGTGACCATCACCGGCGCCAGCGGCGGGTCGGCTTCGTTTTACGAAATGCGTGTCTTTGGCGGCGGCGGCTCCGCTCCGGTCATCACGGGCACGACGCCCCTCTCGGGCACGGTGGGTATGCCGCTCAGCTACCAGATCGTCGCAACCAACAGCCCGACAAGTTACGGTGCGAGCCCGTTGCCTGCGGGCTTGAGCGTCAACACGAGCACCGGCTTGATTTCCGGGACTCCGACGCTTGCGGGCGGCCCGACCAATGTCACCCTCTCGGCCACCAATGGCAGCGGCACCGGCACCGCGACCCTCGCCATTACCATCAATCCCTCGGTCGTGAACACCAATGTCGCCCTCGGCCAGGCCGCCACGGCGAGCACCTTCCAAAGCGGCAACGCCCCCGCAAACGCAGCCGACGGCAACACGGCCTCGACGCGCTGGGCGGCCGTTGACGCCACCTACCCGCAGTGGTGGCGCGTGGACCTCGGCTCGGCCAAAACTCTCACGCGAGCCGATATCGCGTGGTATTCGAGCGCGACGCGTTCCTACAAATACAAGATCGAGATCTCGACCGACGGCAACTCGTATTCCACGGTCGTGGACAAGACCGCCAACACGGCATTCGGCGACACATCGGATGCCTTCAGCGCCACGGCGCGCTACGTGCGCGTCACATTGACCGGCGGCAGCAGCGGCACGGGATTTGGATCCGCCTACGAGTTCGCCATCTTCGGAAACAACGTGACCAGCAGCATCCGCATCGTGAATGCGACCGATCACGTCCAGAGCCGCAAGCGCGGCGTCGGCATGAACAGCCTCTCGTCATCGGACTTCCAGGCCCTCGCGCCCGGCGTGTCATGGTATTACAATTGGGGCAGCAGCCCCGGCAGCAACGTTCCTCCGGCGGGCACGGCGATGACGTTCTACCCGATGCAGTGGGGCAACGGCTCGACCACCGCGCTCAACAATTACCTCGCGTCCGTGAATCCGAAGCCGCCCGTGATTCTTGGCATCAATGAGCCGAATCTCCGCGGCCAGGCGTTCATCAATCCGCAGACCACCGCGAATCTCTTCGCCTCGATCAAGACCGTCGGAAATAGCTACGGCATCCCCGTCGTCGGCCCGCAGATGGCGCTCGGCTCAGCCCCGGCGGACAGCATCGTCGCGAACGATCCCTTCCTCGGCGCGAACTACACCTACACATCGGCGGAGCCGTTCATGAACGCGTTTTTCTATTACGCGAATGCCGCCGGCACGACCGTCCCCGCGGTTTCCTTCCACACCTACGGCGGACTCGGTGAACTCAAGTATTTCGTCCAGCATTTCTACGACCTTTACCAACGCCCGGTGTGGGTCACGGAGTTCGATCTATGGGCCGCCGCGAGCCAGACGGAACAACGCGACTTCCTCGTCCAGGCGACGGACTACCTCGAGCACACGCCGTTCGTCGCAGGCTATGCGTGGTTCAAGGAGCGTGATTCCGGCAACGCGAATATCTCGCTGCTCGGCGCATCCGGCGCGCTCACGATCATCGGCCAGGCCTACGTCGGCCTGCCGCCGCACGACGGCGACCTTTACTACCACGTGCCGGGCCGACTGCCCGCGGAGAATTATGTGAACATGGCGAACTGCGATATGCGCGCGACGACGGACACCGACGGCTCGTTCGATCTCACGACCGCGAGCAATCCGTCCGTGGATTACAACGTCCAGTTCGACGCCTCGGGCACCTACACGGTGAAATTCCGCGCGACCGGCGCCGGCACGATCACGCTCTCGAAAGGCGGCACCACCCTCTGCTCCGTCACGACGACATCGTCCGGCTGGCAAACCGTCACGACCACGGCCTCACTTACCGCCGGCGCGCAGACCTTGCGCGTGACCGCGACCGGCTCGGTGACCGCGATCAACTGGATCGAATTCCAGTAATGCGCGGCCGCGCGGATTCGTTCAGGCTCCCGGCGTGATCGGGAGATTGAACACGCGCACCGTCGCGATCCTCGCCTGCGCGATCGTCGCGCTCGTCGCGATTCTCGAATGGGCGTCCGGCCGCCTGCCGCTTGGCCCGGACGGGCGCTTCGGATTTTGGGAGGGCAACATCAACAGCCGCGAATGCTCGCAGCGCATCGCCGACGCGTATTCGTTTTCGCACATTGCGCATGGCATTCTTTTCTATGCGTTTTTCTGGCTCGTCGCGCGGCGCTGGCCGGTGCGCGTGCGGTTTCTCGCCGCTGTGCTCGTCGAATCGGGCTGGGAGTTGCTGGAGAATTCGCCGATCATCATCAATCGCTATCGCGAGGCGACGATGGCGCTCGGTTATGCCGGCGACAGCATCCTGAATTCCGTGAGCGACATCGGCATGATGTCACTTGGTTTCCTGCTCGCATGGCGCGCGAATCCCTGGCTCAGCGTCGCCGTGCTCGTCGCAATGGAAGTCGGCTGCGCGCTGTGGATCCGCGACAATCTCACACTCAACGTCATCATGCTCATCCACCCCGTTGACGCCATCAAGCACTGGCAAATGGGCGCGTCGGGTTAAGGCGGAGTGCCCTTCCTTGTGCGGCGGTCTGTGACCGTCGTTCGCATTTCACTACAAAGCCCGACGAAGGGAAACCATGGAGGGACATGGAGGGGTTTCATTCTTCCTGCTTCATGATCTTCATGCCCTTCATGGTGTCTTCCTCGGATTTCCAACCGTGAAGGACATGAAGGGAATTTTCCCATCTCCATGTCCTCCATGCTCTCCATGGTAAATACCTCCGGGAAGTTCAGGACACGCTCCATACCCCCTTTGAATGTTTCCGGTAACATTCCGGCTTGTTTCGAGCAATCAATCCTGCGAACGAAGAGCCATGCCGAATTTCCCCCTTGTTGTTGCGGCCGCGCTGCTTTCCCTTGCCTGCGTGGCATTCGCCGAGGCCCCCAGCGCTAATTTCTACCCGTCCGGCACCGTGGAGATGAAGGAAATCCCCTACGACGGCAACACGAACCCCGCCCAGACCTTCGATCTCTACCTGCCACCGGGCTCGCAAGTCCCACCGGCCCCCGGCGCTAAAACCCTCCCGCTCCTTTTCTGGATTCACGGCGGGGCATGGCGGCTCGGAATCAAGGACTGGGTCAGCACCAAATATCTCGCCGCCGAGGGATTCGCGGTCGTCAGCATCGGTTATCGCTTCAGCCAGGAATCCATTTTTCCCGCGCAGATTCAGGACTGCAACGCATGCTTGAATTTCGTGCTCAAAAACGCCGCCAGATACGGCATTGATCCCAAAAAAGTCATCATCGGCGGCGGCTCCGCGGGCGGCCATCTGGCGCTGCTGATCGGCTTCGCGCGCGGCCAGAAGGATTGGGGCGCCGACCCGACTTTCCACCCACGCGCCATCATTGATTTTTTTGGTCCGGTGGACTTCACCGACTGGACGAAATATGTCACCGACCCGCAGTTGAAAATCAACGTGGCGCACGATGTGAATCAACTCCTCGGCGCGGCACCCGCCGACAAGCCGGACGTCGCAAAAATCGCCAGCCCGCTCACCTACCTCACCGCAATGTCTCCGCCCGTCCTGATCGTCCACGGCGCCATGGACCCGCTGGTCCCCCTCGCCCAAAGCCGCCAGCTCAAGACGGCGCTCGATCACGCCCACGTGAAGAACAAGCTCGTGATCATCCCGAACGCCGGCCACGACGGCCCGATCTTCGAGACGACCGATGTGCGGAAGCGCGTGCTGCCATTCGTCACGGAAATGATGCACGCGCCGTAGGAAGCCCATCCTGTGCGGCTCCGCAGGTTGATCGCCTCGCCGTCTTGTCTTTCGATCGAGGTAGCACTACCCTCGACGGCAATTCCTCCATGAATAAAATCCCCTGCCTTTTCCTCGCCGCATCCGCCTCGATCCTGTCTCTCGCCGCGGCCCAGCCCTACGCGGGAAAACCCTACAACGCCCAGCCGCTCGCAGTCCCCGGCACCCTCCAGGCCGAGCAATACGACATCTCGCCCAACGCGGCGAACGACGTGACGTTCCACTACAATGGCACGCCCAAAAAATCCCCGAACCGCACGTCGCCGGATTCCATCATGGTCGCGGGCTTCGGAGGCGGCCACGTCTCGACCGACGGCAAACCCGAGGACCCGAAGCAGGTCTACGTCGGCTGGACGCAATCCGGCGAGTGGCTCAATTACACGGTCAAGGTCGCGCAGCCCGGCACCTACATTTTCGGCGGGAAATTTTCCGCGGGCAACAAGGGCGCAAAAGTCTCCGCAACGTTCACTCCCCTCGACAAATACGCCGACGCGAATGCCCCGAAAATCACCACCGGCCCCGTGGAAATTCCCACCACCGCCGGCTTCCAGCCCGGCGTCGAGGTCTACCACGTCTGGGAGACGCTCGATAAACTCGCCGAGGTCAAATTGCCCGCCGGCACCTACGTCTTGACGATCAAGATCGAGAGCCCGGTCGCCGGCATGAATTTCGATAACTTCACGTTCACGAAAAAACCCTGATTTCCTCTGGTATCGCGCCGCGCCTGCGATTCTTGCTTTTCTTCGAAACTGTCGTAGCCTCAAGGGGTTCAATGCGGGGACGTATCACCGCATCGCGACCCTCCCATGCGCGTACTCTCAACCTCCACACTGTTGCTGGCGCTCGCGTCCTTCGCGGGAATCGCG
The DNA here is from genome assembly GCA_050737475.1 of Chthoniobacterales bacterium. Taxonomy (GTDB): domain Bacteria; phylum Verrucomicrobiota; class Verrucomicrobiia; order Chthoniobacterales; family JAATET01; genus JAATET01. The sequence continues at coordinate 6,650 of JBOHXO010000360.1, read as the reverse complement.
CAGGCGGTGCCGACGTTCAGCGGCGGGGGATTCGTGGACGAAACGCTCTACCAGGGCAACGGCCTCACCGCCGTGCAGTTCGATTTCGCGGGCCGCATGTGGGTCACCGAAAAACGAGGCCGCATTCTCGTCTTCACGCCGAATACCAACCCCGTCACGACCTACAACTACGAGTATTACGAGAAACCCGCCGCGGCGCCGCACTGGACCGCCATCCCCGACTTCTCGACGCTCACGCCGGTCCGCACCGGCGCCGTGAACAGCTTCTCCCTCGAGCCACGACTCGTGGACGCCGATTTCGCCTTCCGCTTCACCGGCCCGATCACGATTCCCACCGCCGGCGTCTACACATTTTACCTCAACTCCGACGCGGGCAGCCGCCTCTACATTGATGGCTCTCTCGTGGTGAACAACGATGGCGTGCATGGCGCGGTCGAGGTCTCCGGCAGCCTCACTCTCACCCCCGGAGAGCACGATATCCGCGTCGAATATTTCGAGGCCACGGGCACGGGATCACTCGCAGTGCAGTATTCCGGCCCCGGCATCGCCAGGACCAACGTGGCTTCGCTCCCGTTTGTCGGACCGACCGTTTTCTACGACATCGCCGCCGCGACAACCATTGTCTCCACCGGCGAAGGAGGCCTCACCGGCTTCGCGCTCGATCCCGACTTCGAGCACAACCACTTCCTTTATGTCCTTTACACGTCGTCCACCGACCAGCGCGTTGTTCGATACACGTCGAACTCCACCTACATCGGACGCACGACCGGGGTGAACAAGAACCTCCTCACCGGACTGCCGAGCGCTACCACCACGCACAAGGGCGGCAGCATCGGCTTCCTGCCCACCGATCCCGTGAATCTCTACGTCTCCGTCGGCGACGACGGCGATCCGGTGAAGGCGGCAAACGTCGATCTCTACAACGGAAAAATCCTGAAGATCAACGCCAACGACGGCACCGGCCTCACGACCAACCCCTACTACACCACCAGCACGACCGCGATCCGCTCCCGCGTCTGGGCGCACAAATTCGCGAACCCCGCGCACTTCGCATTCGACCCGACCGCGCCGACCGGCGAGGTGCTCTACGTCTCGGAAAACGGCGACGTCAGCACCGACCGCCTCGCACGCATCGAAAAGGCCGCGGACGGCGGTTGGAACGACCAGTTCACGACCTCCTCGGGCGATGGCAAGCGCATCGTCCTCCAGACCTCGGTCCCCACGAAAGCCGGCATCGCGATCGTTCGCAGCGGAGCCTTCTCGTCCGCCGGAAATCCTGTGCTCTACGGCGCAAAAAACGGCACGAACGAAATCCGCCGCTGGGCGCTCACCGGCACGAATTTCGACACGCTCACCCCGCTCGTGCAGGATGGCGGCGGCGCATTTTATTCCAGCGTCAACCACGGTTTCTCGAGCTTCGCCTTCGGCCCCGACGGCTCGTTGTATTACACCGACACCGGCGCCGACGCCTCGAACTCCAGCGCGACATGGCGCATCGGCCGCATCCGCTCCATCGGCACGCCGCCTGTCGCAAACTTCACACCCACGCCCACCAGCGGCCAGGCTCCGCTCGAAGTCACATTCACCGACACCTCATCCGCAACCGGCGGCACCCTCACGGACTGGAACTGGGACTTCGGCGACGGCGCGAATTCGAACGCGCAAAATCCCGTCCACACCTACGAGCAACCCGGCATCTACACGGCCACGCTCACCGTGACGAACGACACGGGCATCAGCGCCGCGAAACAAGCCACCATCAGCGCGAGCATCCTGACGAACCTTTCGCTCACCGGCCAGATTCGCGACGGACGCTCGCTGCCCGCCAGCAATCTCACGGCGGCCACGGAACTTCGGTTTTATCAAAAGGACGGCGTCACGCCGCAGCCTTTCACCGGCGGCACGGGCGCGGCCGGAAATGTGCTGGCCATCCCCGCGGGTGGAGTGATTGATGCCACGATCGAGCTGCCTCTCACCGGCGACGCGATTGTGATTTCCGCCGGCGAATCCAGCACCGACGGCGTCGAGCCGGCCTACGTCGGCGTGCCGCTCTCGACCATCGCGGAAAGCCAGTCCGCGGACGTCGCGTTCTATCTCTCCGACACCATGCTGCGCGGCCGCGTGAAGGACACGCTCGGCAATCCCGCGCCCGTGGACATCGGCGTCTCGCGGGCCTCGCCGGGCACGTATTTTGGCTTCGCCGGCGGACGCGACTTCCTGCCCGGCTCCGGAAACACAGCCTCCGGCGTGAACCACCGCGTCGTGCCCGACGCGCTCGGCTATTACCACGTGCCCATTCGCACCGGCAACGGCGGCGTCGCTTTCTATCTCGACACCAGTGCGGATACGCTTTCGTCGAGCCACGGCAAGGTGAACGCATCCGTCATCGTGCTCTCCTCCACGACCACCGTAAAAAATCTCACCATTGGCCTCTACAACGGCGGCACAGGCGAAGCCGACCTCTCGGGCATCGCCGTCACGCCGGGCATCAATTTCACCAACCAGATCCAGACCATCTTCACGGCCTCGTGCGTCTCCTGTCACACCGGCGCCTCGTCGGGCAATGGCAACCTCGACCTCTCGAGCGGCAATTCCCTCGCCGCGCTTCTCGGCAGGGAAAGCACCGGAGCGCCCGGCGTAAAACTCGTGGATCCCGGCGCACCGTCGCGCAGCTACCTGCTCGAAAAAATCAACGCCGCCACGCCGCAGACCGGCACTCGCATGCCGCCCGCAGCCGCTCTCACGCAGGCGCAGCAGGCGTTGATCCGCGACTGGATCACTCAGTCTGCGACGTCGAATCCCGGCATCATTTCCCTCACGAGCACGACCTACAGCGTGCAGGAAACATCAGGCATCGTGAACGCCTCGATCTCCGTGCAACGCACCGGCGGCACAAGCGGCGCAGTGGGCATCACGGTCGCCACCGTCGCGGGAACAAGCGCCATCGCCGGCGCCGACTACACCGCAAAAACCTCCACCCTCACATGGAACGACGGCGAAGGCGGCTCGAAAATCTTCACCGTCCCCGTGCTCACCGACACGATCGCCGAGGGCAGCGAAACCCTCTCAATCCAGCTCTCCGCGATCACCGGCGGCGCCACGCTCGGCGCGCCCTCCACCGCCACGCTCACGATTCTCGACCGCCCATACGACGCATGGCGCGCGCAGAAATTCGGCACGCAGGCGAACACCGCCGCCTCACTCCCCGCGGCCGACTACGACAACGACGGCAAGCCGAACGCCCTCGAATTCGCCGTGAATACGAATCCCATCGTCTCCCAGTCGCTCACCGGCCAGTCCCTGGATCCGCAGGGCGGCGACAAGGCGAAATTCACCTTCACCCGCCCGGTGCTGGCCACCGGCCTCACGCTGCGCATCAAGGCCTCGAGCACGCTGGCCAGCGGCAGCTGGACCACCATCGCAACAAAGGTCGGCGACGCATCGTGGACCTCCTCGGCCGGCGTCGTCGTGAACGACAACCCCGCCACCGGCGCCGTGACCGTCACCGATTCCGAAAGCATCACGAGCCAGCCAAGGCGGTTCATGAAGCTCGAGGTCGAACTGGCCGGCTACACCTACGCCAATCTCCGCGTCGCGAATGCCGAGGAAAAAGTGCAGAGCCGCAAGCGCGGTGTCGCGATGAATTCCATGTCCGCCGCTGACTTCCGCGCCCTCGCGCCCGGCGTGTCGTGGTATTACAATTGGGCCTCCAGCCCCGGCGGCAACATCCCGCCCTCGGACGTGAAGATGACCTACATCCCCATGCTCTGGGACGAAGGCTCCTCGACGACTGCCCTCAACAATTACCTCGCCTCCGCAAACCCGAAGCCGCCCGTCGTCTTCGCAATCAACGAGCCGAATCTCAAGGGCCAGGCCTTCATCACGCCGCAGCAGACCGCGAATACTTTCAAGTCCGCGCAGACCGTCGCGAACACCTACGGCATCCCCGTCGTCGGCCCGCACATGGCCGCCGGCTCAGCCACAGCGGACAGCATCACCGCCGACGATCCCTTCCACGGCGCGAATTACGTCTACACTTCCGCCTTCGATTTCCTCGACGCCACGCTCTACTACGCCGCGCAGGCAGGCACCACCGTCCCCGCGCTCGGCTTCCACTGCTACGATAATTCCGGTGCCGTAAAATATTTCGTGGACCAGCTCTACACGAAATACCAGCGCCCGATCTGGATGACCGAGTTCGCGTATTGGAACGCCGCAAACATCACCGCCGCGCGCGACAATCTCATCTCCGCGACGGACTACATGGAAAGATCCCCGTCCGTCGCCGGCTACGCGTGGTTCAAGGAGCGCTCCGGCACCGTCAACATCAGCCTGCTCAACAATACCGGTCCCGCCGGCGTGCTCACGATCCTCGGCCAGGCCTATGTCGGCCTCCCACCGCACGATTCCGATCTCTACTACCGCCTGCCCGGCCGCCTCCCCGCCGAAAACTACGCCACCTCCGTCAGCATGGACGTCCGCGCCACCACGGACAGCGACGGCGTATTCGACCTCACGCTTTCGGGCACGCCCACCGCCGATTACAACCTGCTCGTCGAGACCGCCGGCTCCTACACCGTGAAAATCCGCGCCGTCGGCGGCACCGGCATCCTCAGCCTCTACAAAGGCGCCACACTGCTCGGCTCCGCCTCCACGAGCGGCACCGCATGGCAGACCATCACCATGAATATCACCCTTGCCGTCGGCCCCCAAACCCTCCAGCTCCGCAGGACATCCGGCTCTGTAAATGCGGTTAACTGGATCGAATTCAATCTCCCCTAATCGTTTTCTCAACTGGAAAAATCCGTCATCACCATTACAGTGACCAAACCGTTCGTGAAAAAACTCCCCAAATACTCTGTCCTTGCCGCCGCTTTGCTGGCCTTCGGGATGTCATTTTCACAAGCGCAGACCACGATTTCATCCGCGCCAGAGGGCTTCATGAATTTCGTCATTCCCGCCGGCAGCCTTGTCACGCCGTCGGTTTACATGTTTTCGCTCCCGCTCACCGCGGCGCCCCCCACGAATCTCGTCGGCCAGACCGCCGGCAGGATCACGGGCGTCACCGCAGCCACCATTACGAATTCCTCGGCCGGATGGACTGCCGGCGCGCTTTCGCAGGCCGCGACGCCCTACTTCATCCGCATCACCAGCGGCACAGCCATCGGCCGCACGCTGGCGATTTCCACGACCGCTGCGAACACAGTCACCGTGGTGACCGTGGACAACCAGGGCACACCGCTCAACGGGCTCGGCATCGTCGCGGGTGACAGCTACGAAATCTTTCCCGCCGACACCCTCTCTTCGCTCTTCGGTTCGGCCGTGCTCGGTGGCACCTCCACCGCGGACGCCGACGTCGTGCGCCTTCAAAACGGTGCCAACTGGCTCGAGTATTACTACGACACCGGCGCCGCCCAATGGCGGTTGAACTCGATCGCCACCTCGCAGAACAACGTCATCATCCGCCCCGACGCAGGCATCATTTTCTACCGCCGCGGCGCGACACCGCTCACCCTCACCCTGACCGGCCGCGTGCCCACCACCGACCTGCAGACCGTCGTCAACGAAGTCGGCCCGACATTCGTGGGTGGATTCCCCGTGGATACGCCCCTTGGCCAGAGCGATTTTCGCATGATGCCCACGTGGATCAATAACACCGGCAACGCCGCCACGGCCGACAAGATCAATGTGTTCCTGTCCGGCGTTTGGAATTCCTACAATTACAACCAGACCGCCGGCCAATGGCGCAATGGCTCGGTCCCCGTCAACATGGACTCCCTGGTCACCATTCCAGCCGGCACACCCGTGATCATTGACAGTCCGACCGGCAGTCCCGGACTCAAGGTCTGGAAACGCACGCTTCCCTACAGCCTCTAAACGAAAATCATGGCCGCACTCCCCCGTCTCTGCCTGATTGCGTGCGCCTCCCTTTTGCTTTCGCTGCCGGCCCGGGCCGTCATCGTAGTCAGCGATTTTAGCAATTTTGCCGGTCAGTATTTCGCACCGATGAGCATCTCATGGAATGGCGGCACGCCCGCCTCCGACCAGTACACCCAGGGTGCCGGGTTCATTTCCATCGCACCCGTCAACGGAGGGGATCCCAAGGGCGACGGCTACTTCCTCGCAGGCCTGCAACCGATACCCGGCACCACCACGGGGGACTTCACCGGCCTCACCCTCTTCTCGATCGACGCCCGTGTGGACGCCGGCAACGCCAGCACCATCTTCCAGGTCCAACTCCTCGACTCCACCCTCACGCAGGCCGCGGTCGGCACCTTCACCGCGTCCAGCTTCACCTCCGCCTTCTCCACTCAATATGCCCCCCTTGTCATATCCGGCGGCGGCAACCTCGCAGCCGTCACCTACTGGCGCATTACTGGCGACGGCATCGCCAGCGATTCCTTCCGATACAGCTTCGACAACCTTCTCGTGACCGTTCCTGAGCCCCACATCGTGGGCCTTTTCCTTCTGGGGTCGCTCTGCGTGGGAGGCCGGCGCCTCGTCCGCGCTTGCAAATCGCCGATAACGTGAAATCCTGTTTCACCCCTCTTCCCTTGCGAAGTTAGGCGATCCGACATCGCCTCCTTCAGAATAAAATGAGACCGATCCTGTTTTATCCCTCCCTCGTGCTCCTCGGCACCATGTTCCTC
>JBOHXO010000359.1:0-1576 GCA_050737475.1 Chthoniobacterales bacterium | reverse complement strand
CCGTGGGACTCACCCCACGTCGCGATTCGGAAAACCTGTCCAAGGAAACTGCCCATATCCCCTAGGAAATAGGGCCGGGGGGCCCGGCTTTCCATTCCAAAACGTTTGCCCGCGGGCGTTTGGGGACGTATTTGCATCGGCGTGCAGTTCATTCCCAAACGCTGGCCCTGGCCGGAAATTCTCATTCTGCTCCTCGCCGCGGCGCTGCGTCTGGCCGTGCTCGATCTCAAGCCGCCCCATTTTGACGAAGGTGTGAACGGCTGGTTCGCGGACCAGATGTCGTCCACGGGCTACTACGATTACAACCCCGAGAACTACCACGGCCCGTTGCATATGTATGCGGTGTTCGTCTCGCAAAAATTATTCGGCCACAACATTGTGGCGGTGCGGCTGCCGGCCGTGCTCGCCAGCCTGCTCGCGGTGTGGCTCACGATGCGGTTCGGCCGGTTTTTTGGCGTGAACGCCTCCCGCTGGGCCGCCGTGGCGATGGCGGTGTCGCCGGCGTGCGTTTTTTATGCGCGTTATTCGATCCACGAATCGTGGTTGCTCGCATTCCTGCTGCTCACGGCGTGGGGCATTCTCGAACTTTGGAAAAACGGCACGCCCGCCGGGCTCTACGCGCTCATCGGAGGCATCGCGGGAATGGTGCTCACCAAGGAAACCTACTTCATCCACATCGGCTGTTTCGCGATGGCCATTCCCTGCCTGCTCGCATGGCAATTGATCTCGCCGTCGCAACCCGAGGAGCCGCTGAGCAAGCGAAAATGGACTGCGACGCAGGCGGCATGGGCGGTGTTCCTCGCGGTGTTCGCAATCGTGTTTTTCTACTCGGGCACTTTCTACAATTGGTCCGGCGTGAAGGGTCTCTACGAGGCCTACACCAAATGGAACAAGACCGGCATGGATAGCGCCGGCGGGCATGCGAAGACCGCTTACGAACATGCGCGGATCGCGCTTTTCGGCCACGCGTGGGAATTCAAAACCTACATCAATTACTACTGGCCCGCGCTCATGTGGCGCTACGAATGGCCGGCATTCATCGGCCTTCTCGCCAGCGTCCGCCTGCTCTGGCCGGCCCCCGCTCATCTGCGCTACCTCACGATCTACGGCGGCGGCGCAATGCTCGCCTACTCGATCATCGCCTACAAGACGCCATGGCTCCTGCTCGTCCTGCTCTGGCCATTTTTCTTCGTCTTCGGCGCAATCGTCGACGAACTCTGCAAAAAACTCGCACCGGTTCCGCGGCTCGCGCATGCCCCGGCATTCCTCGCGTCGCTTTGCATCTCGCTCTCGATGATGTGGAGCGCGCGGCTGAACTTCATGAAATATGACGACGCGACCGAACCCTACGTCTACGTGCAGACCTCGCGCGAAATCCACCGCCTCATTGATCCCGTGTTCACCCTCGTCGCGCGCGATCCGATCAATCACCAGCTCGCCGGCCAGTTCTTTCTCGACAGCTATTACCCACTGCCGTGGATCTTCAACGACTTCCCCCTTGTTTCCTACACCAAGGACAGCCAGGGACCCGCGAAACTTACCGGCGACTTCATCGCCGCGGAGATCAGCAAGGCGC
>JBOHXO010000358.1:0-2671 GCA_050737475.1 Chthoniobacterales bacterium | reverse complement strand
TAATAAAGGGTTGCCAACTCGCGTGAATCGTCGAGAGTGCGGGACCTCGACGGCCAGGGCCCGTTGCCGTGTTTCCCACGCGGCGAAGGATGGATGCGCGATTGCATCCCTCGTTTTGAATGAGTTCGACCTGGTCCACGGCGCTCCCGCGATCCGTTGGCTGTCGGGCGATCCAATCATGGCTCAAGAGCAGGCACTCGAAGTTGAAGGCAAGATTACGTCGGTCCTCGCGGGCACGATGTTTCATGTCGAACTGGCAAACAAACACACCGTCCTCGCCCACATTTCGGGCAAGATGCGCAAGCGCTTCATTCGTCTCACCAATGGCGACCGCGTGAAGATGGAGATGTCGCCCTACGATTTGAACAAGGCGCGCATCGTCTACCGGCTCGGGTAGTTTTCCCAGGCAGAGCGGCTGGCCTACAGCCGCTCCAGCAGCTTCGCGTGGATTCCGTCGAATCCGCCGTTGCTAAAGACGACAACAATGTCGCCGCTCTGCGCGAGCGGTTTCAACTTCCCGACAATGGCATCCGCCGTCGGCTCGTAAAATGCCTGTTTGCCGGTCGCGGCGATGTCCGCGACGACCTGCTCGGGCTTGAGGCGATCGGCCTCGGCGATCTGCTCGAGACGCGCGATCTGCGCAATGAACACGCCGTCCGCATCGGCAAATGCGTCGGGCAGCGTGTGTTGAAAAACAGCCCGTCGCGTTGTGTTCGAACGCGGCTCGAAAATTGCCCAGATGCGCGCGCCCTCGTAGCGGCGACGCAGGCCGGCAAGCGTCTCGCGAATGGCCGTCGGGTGATGGCCGAAATCGTCAATCACCGTGATCCCGCGCACCACGCCGCGCACCTCCTGGCGGCGCTTGATGCCCGCGAAGGTTTTCAGCGCCCCGCGAATTTTTGCGGTGGGAATGCCGTAGAAATGCGCCGCGCTCGCGGCCATTGCGGCGTTGCGAATGTTGAAATCGCCGAGCAGCGGAATCTCGAATTGCTCGCCAAAAAGCTCGAAGGTCGTGCGGTCGCCGTGATGGCCGACGTTGCGGATTTGGTTCGCGGCGTTCGGCGAAAATCCGACCTCCACGATGGGCGCGGGGCAGGTCTTCGCGACATCAATGCAATTCGGATCGTCCGCGTTGAGCAGCACCATCCCCTCGCCCGGCACGATATTGAGCAGGTGGCGGAAGCTTTTTTTGACGGCGTCGAGGTCCTCGAAAATATCCGCGTGATCGAACTCGATGTTATTCACGATCACGAGCTCGGGCATGTAGTGAATGAACTTCGAGCGCTTGTCGAAAAACGCCGTGTCGTATTCGTCGCCCTCGATGATGAAATGTTTCGACTCGCGCAGGTTGCAGCCCGTGCCGAGGTTCGCGGGAATACCGCCAATCAGCCACCCCGGCTGTTCCCCGGCGTGCTCGAAAATCCAGGCGAGCAGCGAGGTCGTGGTCGTCTTTCCATGCGTGCCGGTGACGACGAGATTGTGGCGTCCGCGCAGGAAATATTGTTTCAGCGTTTCCGGCAGCGAGAGGTAGTTGAGCTTGCGATTCAGCACTGCCTCGACGGCGGGCTTGCCGCGCGACATGGCATTTCCGACGACGACAAGCTCGGCGTTTGCGGGAATGTCCGCGGGATCGAAACCCTTCGTGATCACGATCCCCTTCTCCTCGAGGAACGTGGACATCGGTGGGTAGACGTTGTCGTCCTGCCCGGTCACCACGAATCCGCGCTCGCGCATTCCCGCAGCGACGGATCCCATGGCCGTGCCGCAAATGCCGAGGAAATGAACGCGCTTCACAACGAAAAACTTAGACAGAATTTACAAAAATAACGGAATTTTTGAGAACGGAAACCAATTCCAAAAATTCCGCTAATTCTGTCCAAAAAACTCAATACACGTCCTTCCGGTAGCGCTTCGCCTTCTTGATCTCATCAATGTAGGCGATGGCCTCCTCGGGCGTTTTGCCGCCGGCGGTCTCGACGACCTTGTGCAAGGCAGCATCCACGTCCTTCGCCATGCGCGCCGCATCGCCGCAGATGTAGAAAATCGCGCCCTTCTCGAACCAATCGTAAAGCTCCGCCGCGTTTTCCATGATGCGATCCTGCACGTAGATCTTGAAGTCCTGATCGCGCGAAAAAGCCGTGTCGAATTTCGTAAGCACACCGTCGGCCTGGTATTTTTCGAATTCGTCGCGATAGAAAAAATCGCTGGCCGAGCGTTGCTCGCCGAAGAACAGCCAGTTTTTGCCGGATGCGCCGGTGGCCGCGCGCTCCTGCAGCATGGCGCGGAATGGCGCAATGCCCGTGCCGGGGCCGACCATGATCATGTTCGTCGCGGGATCCTCGGGCACGCGGAAATGTTTCGCGGTGTGGTAGAACACCGGGATCACGCCCTCGCCATCCGCGCGCTCTGCGAGATACGTCGAGGCGACGCCGCCGCGTTCGCGATTGAGGCTCGTGTAGCGAACGATCGCGACCGTGAGATGCACGTTTTCGCCGACGACTTTGCGTGACGAGGCGATCGAATACAATCGCGGCTGGAGCTTGCGCAGACAGCCGACAAATTCCTCCGGCGTGAATTTCGCGGCGGTGAATTCCAGCAGCGGATCGAGCACGTCGCGGCCCCAGAGATACTCGTCGAGGTTGGTCTTGAATGCCGGATCGAGCAGATCCTT
>JBOHXO010000357.1:0-2906 GCA_050737475.1 Chthoniobacterales bacterium | reverse complement strand
CCCGACATGAACACGGCCGGGAGGATGAACAAAGTCACGACGCCGATCATCGTTTCGTCTTTGCGTGCCAGCAGCGCCAACCCGTTTGAGAGAGCACCCAATGACGTTGCGAGTAGCGCACCACAGATCCCCATTGAGAGAATGCCCAGCGCGCCACCGGGGTAACTGGCTCCGACGAGCGACCCAACTCCGACAATTATGACCACCTGCACCAAGTAAGACGCGCATAGGGATCCAAGGGGACCGACAATCAACGGTGTGCGCTTCGAAGGTGAAACAAGAATCCGATCAACGAAGCCGCGATCGATATCTCTGATCATGCCCATGCCGTTCCAGCCGCTGACAAAAACCGCCGTCATGATCACGATCCCTGGAACCAAGAAGTCGTAGTAAGACTCCGCTTCAAACCCCGGGATCTCTACGACAGGCTTGAAAAGCGCCCCGAAGAGCAGGAGCCAAACCATCGGCTGAACCAGTGTGATTCCAATGAACCACGGCTGGCGCCATAACGCGGTCAGATGCCGATGTGTCAACAAGCGTGACTGCGTGATCAGTGAGCTACTCACTTTCTGCTCCTTCGCCATCAAAGCGTCTTCCGGTGTGCTGCAAGTAAACGTCGTCAAGCGACGGACGCGCCACAGTTATCGAAGCAACTGTTACTCCGGCCGAGTCGAGCGCGGAAAGCACGCGCGGCACGGCAGCCGCACCATCCTCTGCCCTGGCGCGTAGCTCGGTTCCATCAACTTCAATGTCGTGAACCCGATCTATCGATGCCAGCGCGCTTTCAACTTTTCCATTCTGCGCAGACTCGGCGAGGTTCGCGCGGATTGCGTCGCCCCGCAGCTCCTGTTTCAGCTGGTGTGGAGTGCCGGTCACAACGATCTCGCCGTTGTCAACAATCGCAAGACTCGCAGCCAGGTTGTCGGCTTCTTCCAGATAGTGCGTGGTTAGCAGGATTGTCATCTCCTCACCGCTCGCGAGTCGCGCTATCTCATCCCAAATTTCGATTCGAGCTTCCGGATCGAGACCAATCGTTGGCTCGTCAAGAAACAAAATCTTTGGGCGCTGAACCACTCCCATAGCCACGTCCAGCTTGCGCTGCATACCACCTGAATAGGTACGAACGAAGCGGTCATCTGCATCGGCGAGTCCGAATCGATCAAGCAGTTCGTCGACCCGTTTGGCGAGGACATTCTTCTCAACACCGAACAGCCTGCCTTGAAGGAACAAGTTTTCGCGACCGGTGGCATCGATGTCGGCACCTGAGCGCTGGGAAATGACCCCGATGGACTCGCGAACTCGCTGCGGATCCTTTTCGACGTCGATCCCGTCCACCATGGCGAACCCGGACGTGGCTTTGCTTAACGTTGTCAGGATCTTTATAGCCGTGGTTTTGCCGGCTCCGTTCGGTCCGAGCAACGCAAAAACCGAACCGCCGTCAACGCTGAAACTGATACCACGCAGGGCTTCGACTCCACCCTCGTAGGTCTTGCAAAGCTCTCCTACTTCGATCGCGTGAGACATCTTGGACCCCCTGATTCAACGGCCGACCATCTTTGGTCGCCGGATCATAGCCCTCCGTCTTTCGCATTCTCGTATTTGACTCCCCCAAAGCCAAGAGCATTTACGGGTGGGACCTTCGGGCCCCAGGCGCCGAGGGTGCGCCCGTGTGATTCACGTCCACTCTGACACTGCAGTCGCGATGAAATGCTCATTTGCACTCCAACGCCCTTTGAACCCGCGGACTGGCGTTCCGTCGATGGAGGGACCTTGCACCAACAGGCGCGCCCGGAAAGTATTCTCCGTCGGGTCGATTGTCACTGCGGCATCTTCGAATCCGAGCCAGGCGTTGGCGAGCGGAAACCATGCTTTGTAAACCGACTCCTTGGCGCTGAAAAGCACGCGATCCCAGGAAACCGACGGCAGCATTTGGCTGAGGCTGTTCATTCGTCCTGCCTCGCGATTGTCGGCGACATCGTGCAAAACTCCTGCGGGCAGCGGTTGGTTGATCTCGGTGTCGATTCCAATCGCCAACGGCGCACTGGAACGTGCAAGCGCGCAGGCATAGAACCCTTCGCAGTGGGTGATGCTTCCGGTTACTCCGTGTGGCCAGATCGGCTCACCCTTGGGGCCTGCGGGCACGGCGATATTTGGGAACCCAATTCGCTCCAGAGCCTCTCGGGCGCATGCTCGAGCAGTCGTGAATTCTTCTCGTCGCTTGGAGTTCGCTTCGCCCAGCGCGCTCACTTCCTCAGCATGTAGTGAGAAATCAGAAACCAATTCATGCTTCTCGACCACCGTTACGTTCGACGGAAGCAGTGCTTCGATCATGCCGGCTCTCCGCCAAGAATTATGCGCGGCATTTCCCGTTCCTGGCGCTCATAACGTGCGCGTTCGCGCGGATATCCGAGCGATACCTCGGTGAATGGAACGTCGTCGTGGATTGTCGTTCGCGGGATGTGAAGGTGTCCGTACACGACCGCGGCAGCGCGGAATCGGATGTGCCAGTCGGCCGTCAAATCAGTGCCACACCACTGGGCAAACTCGGGATGGAAGAGCACCTCAGTTGGTTCGCGAATCAGTGGAAAATGATTGATCAAGACGGTTGGGATATCCGGATCGATTGACTGCATCCGCCGTTCGGAGATTGCGATTCGCTCGTGACACCAACGCTCGCGCGTCGAATGCGGACTGGGGTCGAGCAGGAATTCGTCGACACACACGACGCCGGCCTCATGTGCCAGCGCCATCGCTTCGCGCTTCGTCGGCGCGATGTTGCTGCCGAACGAATAGTCGTACAGCACGAACAACGGGATGAGCGTCGCGGGCCCACCTTGTCCAGTCCAGACGACGTAAGGATCCTCGGGCGTGATGACTCCGTGACCGCGGCAGATCTCGATCAGAGC
>JBOHXO010000356.1:0-1895 GCA_050737475.1 Chthoniobacterales bacterium | reverse complement strand
CGCGGTGAAGAATTTCCTCTCCACCGGAAAGGTGAGCTCTTGCTGGTCCGGTAAGTTCGCAGCGTGAGTTGTCTGTACGAGATAGCGCGGGTATCTAACGGGGTCTCTCGTCTCGGTGTTTATTTTTCGCAAACTCGCCGGGCTCAATCCCGTCGTCTTCGACACCGACCTCGGCGCGAAGTGCGCGCAGGCCGCGCTCATGATGTCGGCCAACCGCACGCTCAATCACTTCCCACCGCCGAGCTGGCAATTCTACACCGCCGATGGCGCGACCGCCGCGAGCAATTCCAATCTCTTCCTCGGCTTCGCCGGACCGTTCACGATTCCTGGCTACATCGACGATACCGGCGCCAACAACACGGCCGCCGGCCACCGCCGCTGGATCCTCTGGTCGCAGTCGCAGACGATGGGCACCGGCGACGTGCTCGGCGGCGGCAGCTTCCAGGCCGCAAATGCCCTGTGGGTGCTGCCCGTCGGCCCCTCCCCGCCCCCGGCCGTCCGCGGCGGCTTCGTCGCATGGCCCTTCGCCGGATCCGTGCCGAACACACTCGTGTTTCAGCGGTGGTCGTTCGGCGTGCCGTTCGCGGATTTTTCCGGCGCGACGGTGAAGGTGAAACTCGGCAATCGCAATATTCCCGTGCGCATCATTGACCGCGCCAGCAGCGGGGTCGGCGACAACACCATCGTCTTCGAGCCGAAGCTGACATTTACCGGGACAGGCAGCGCCAGCACCGTTCTCTACCAATCGCACCTCAAGGCCCCGCTCAAGCCGGTGACCTACACCGTGACCGTGGCCAACGTCCTGCTGAACACCGGCGCGCCAAAAACCTTCAAGTATCGCGTGAAGGTTTTTCCGATGGAGTGAGTTCTCGGCAATGGCAAACCGAACAGTCGGGTGATTCCATCTGTGCTAACGAGCCTTGACTTGTTTTTCTGGATCAAACTCCAGATTCCGGCTGCCAGGCGCAGGATTTAGATAGGCCTCAATTTGAAAATAATGATTTCCGCCCGCGATCATTTCAAATTGAACCCTCGCATAACGGCCATCCGAAAGCCTGATAAAATAGCTGCGCTCGCACGCTGGATGCCATTCTTTCGCTGTTACAGGCATCTTGATTTCGTCGGATGACTTGTAACCGTCTTGGGGCGCCTGGAAATCAAATTGCCCTGTCCGTTCAACAAGGCCGCCATTTGGCACTGATACGCGACATCGCCAATCATAATGTCCTTTAGCATCTGGGGTTTCGTCATGAGTCCAGGCTTCGACGCGAAAATCACCCGGTGTTTTCAGCCGTCCAGTCGCAAGACTAATCTCTACGGGCGCGCCATTTCGTGATATCCGCAAACCACTCTCAACTTTAATGAGGGGCTCCGTGGCACCCATTTTCTGCAGCAGGAATATTGCCGGATTTTCTTTTGTGGGAGGTGGTCGCGTCTGCGAATCCGCATCCATGGCATATGCAAAAGCGCCATTGGATTTTCCGTGAATGTGATAATAGCCCGCTTTCGCAACCCCGACTGTCAGCACGACACCCTTGATTCCGCTAATCGAAAAATTGCCGTCCGCATCGGATTTGCCGTGATAATTGCTGCCATCTGCGTCGAATTTATCGGTCGCACCGTAAACGATTTTCGCGTCGGGCACGGGATCACCATTTTGATCAATCACTTTCCCATAAAAAAATATGTAGGGTCCCAGGCCGGACTGCGTCCAATACAACAGAGCGAAAGAAACGATTCCAAGCCCTGCAAGAACGAGTGTTATTTGTCGTTTCACAGCTTAGGAGAGCGCCTGAAGATTCGCACCTGATGCGGCGATGGCGCGGAAAATCCATTTCGGGTTCATGCTGGGATGCGCTTGCTTGATCTCGATGATACCAGAACTTGCAAGAGGG
>JBOHXO010000355.1:0-3790 GCA_050737475.1 Chthoniobacterales bacterium | reverse complement strand
GGCTCTGGCCGGGCTTCACGCCGATTTCCTTGCGCACGCGGACCTGGCTGATCTGCTCGGCGCCCTCGATGAGGACCTCGGCGACGATCGGGCGGCCCTGCAGCAGCACGGTGACCTTCACGCCATCCTGGAACGGCTCACCGAACATGCGGACGTTTGCCACGGTGCCTGTCGCGTAGAGGCTGCGGATATCCTGCTCGACGGCCTGCTCGCTGTAGGGCTGGCCGACCTGGGTGGCGAGGTTCGCGAGCACGCGCTCCTTTGTCATGCTCTCGGCGCCGACATACTGGACGTCAATCTGCTTCACGATCGGCCCTTGCGTCGGGGGTAGCTGCGAGTGGAGCGAGGCGGCACCTGCCAGCAGCGTGGTGGCCAGGAGGAAAAATCGGTAAAAGCTGTTCATTAAAAATCGAAATGGTCCGCGCGACTTGGCTGGCAAACCAAAGGCGGAGTAAAGACGACAATGTCCGCAAAAGGTCAAGCGGGGAAATATCCCGCGCATCGTGCGCACGGAAATGCCCGGGCGGGCCGGACCTTTGCATCCGCCTCAACCGGGCATTCGACGCCGGTGTTTCCGCCGGCAACCCGGCCGCCCGAAAGGGAAGCCGGGTATTAGAATCCGCTACCGGGGTTTGTTGTTGCGGTGAACGTTGATGGTCTGCGAGGCGGAGACGGCGCCTTCGTCATCAACGGCACGAACCGTCACGTGGGTCAGCAGCTTGCGAAGCGGAACTTTCGCGCTCCACTGATACGTGCCCTGGGCTGCAATGAAGGGGCCGTTGTGCTTGTTTTTCGAGAGCGAGTATTCCACCCGGGCGACTGCGGAGTCATCCGTCGCCGTGCCGCGAACGCGGTAGAAAAAGTGCGAGGTGCGGGGATTCTTCTTGCCGAAGATGTTGATCGTCGGCGGCTGATTGACACGGACGGACGGAGGCGTTCCGACCGTGGCGGCGGTGACTCCCCGGTAAGCAGTCAAGCCGGTGCCGATGGCACCGAGGCTCGTGGCCAAGCCTGTGTCGAGATTGACGGTATAGAGCCGGGACTGGCCGCCGACGGTGATCGTGGCGTAGGCGATGCCGGTGAGGCCGGACACGTCGAAGCCGATGTTCTGGTCGAGGGTCGCGCCGAGGCCGAGCGAACCGACGACGGTGATGTTGCCGGTGTTCGGCGAGACGGGCGTCCCGTTGATGCTGCCGATGAGCACGAGGTTGCCGGAGACGGAGTCAATGCCGTAGAGCGTGGTCTTCGTGGCGCCCGGGTAGTTGTTCGTGTAGGCGACACCGACGATGTTGCCGGCGGGATTCAAGTTCGAATCGGTCGCGGAAAGCGTGCCGTCATTCGGATTCAGCCGAAGGTTCTGCTCGGTGTCGCTCACCTGCCGCAGACGGTCTGGCACAGGATTGAAATCGGTGCCGAAATAGGTGCCGTTCAATGTAAACGCGCCGGCCGTGCCGACCTGTGTGGCGACGCCCGTGGCGGGATTGATCGTATATAGGCGGCTCGTGCTGCCGACGCCGTAGAGGACGCCATTCGCGGGACGAAGGTCAATGCCAGTGAGTGTTTCAGCAGGCTGCAGACCGGTTACCGCAACCGTGGTCACGACACTGAGCGACGTGGAGTCGAAGGTGGCGAGCGAGGCGCCGTCGGTGGCGTAGAAGGGCTCGGCACGGAGCGAGCCACATCCCAGGACGACGAGGGCCGCGAGAGCCGGTGGCGAAAAGAGATGTTTCATTTTCATACTCAGGTATCGTTTTCCGGAGCGGCTTCGGACCTATTGGATCGAAAATTATCGCGGCCCTATGCGTTGCCGATCAACACGCCTGCAATAAAAACAAGCACGCCGCCAAAAACCACCTGCACGATCGTCGGCAGCAGCGGGGAGTCCATGTAGCGGTGCTTGATCCACGCGATGGTGATCAACTCGATGACGACGACGACGATGGCGATGAGCATCGCGAGGTGAAAGTTCGGCACGAGGAATGGCACCGTGTGCCCGATGCCGCCGAGCGTGGTCATCAATCCGCAGACCGTGCCGCGCAGGTAGGGCCGGCCGCGCCCGCTCAATGCGCCGTCGTCGGAAAGCGCCTCGGCGAAACCCATGCTGATGCCCGCGCCGATGGACGCGGCGAGGCCGACGAGAAAAGTGTCCCAGCTATCCTTTGTCGCGAACGCCGCGGCGAACACCGGCGCGAGCGTGGAGACCGAGCCGTCCATCAGCCCCACGAGGCCGGGCTGCACGATCTGCAATATGAATTGCCGGCGTTGCGCGGCATCCTCCTCGCGGCGGGCGTCCGACTTGCCGAGGTCTTTTTCGAGCCGCGTGGCGAGGTCCTCGTGCTTCGCTTCCTCGGCGGCGAGCGTGAGCAGCAGGTCGCGCACGGCGGGGTCTTTCGCGCGGGCGGCGGATTTTTCGTAGAACCGCCGGTTCTCGATTTCCATGGACTCGGCCTCGCGTCGGATGTGCTCGATGGGCAGGAACGCTTTCAGCCAGATCGGGCGGCGCGAGATGAAACCGCGCACGTCCTGGCGGCGGATCAGCGGCAGGTGCTCGCCGAACCGCTCGCGGTGCAGCGCGGTGAGCCGCGCCTGATGCGACTCCTCCTCCTGCTGCATGCGGCGGAACGTGGCCGCCGTCGCGGGATGCGTGGCGTCGAGGTGCCGCGCGAACTGCCCATACACGCGGCTGTCCTCCTCCTCGAGCGCGGCGGCGAGGGCGAGGACTTCACTTTCGTTGAGATCGGAAAAGGCGCGTTTCATGGCGAGAGTCGTTCGATGAGCCAGGTTTTATCGGGTTGGAGCGTGTAGCGGAAGCGGTCGTGCAGGCGGCTGCGGCGGCCCTGCCAGAATTCGATCGCGGTCGGTCGCACGATATAGCCACCCCAGTCGTCGGGGAGGGGGACGTCGCCGCCGGCGTATTGTTTTTCCATGCTGGCGAAGTCAGCCTCGAGTCCGTCCCGCGATGCGACGACGCGGCTCTGGCGCGAGGCGAGCGCGCCGATGCGGCTGGCATACGGCCGCTTCGCAAAATAAGCGGCGGATTCCTCGCGCGAAATTTTTTCCGCGCGGCCGCGGACGGTGACCTGCCGCTCGAACGGCGGCCAGTGGAAAAGCAGCGCGACCTGCGGATTCGCGGCGATGTCGCGCGCCTTGTCGCTTTCGTAATTCGTGAAAAAGCGAAAGCCGCGGGCGTCAAAATCCTTGAGCAGCACGGTGCGCGCGGAGACGGCGCCGGCGGCATCCGCGGTGGCGAGCGTCATGGCGTTCGGCTCGAGGATGGCCTCGCAATCACACGCGGGCGCGAACCATTGCGCGAATTGCCGGAGCGGGTCGGCGTCGAGGTCCTCGCGATGCAATTCGCCCGAGTTGTATTCCTGCCGCAATGCCGAGACGTCCATCGCGCGAAGTCTGGCGCGACGGGCGCGGGTTGAAGAGTTAAAAAAGTGGAGGAGTGGAAGAGGCGGAATGAGGAGAGGCGACGGACCTTTCACCCCGTCAACTTTCCAACGTTTCAACTCCGCTTTTTCTTTTGACACTCCATGGCGCACGGTTATTCTGACCGTCCAATTTTTGCCGAGAGGCTGAGGGCTTTCGCCCTTTTGACGGAGATTGGAAACAAAGGAACCGCGCGCGGATCCAAAACCCACAAAGGCCGAAAGCCCCGATGCCCACATAGCTCAGTTGGTAGAGCACGTCCTTGGTAAGGACGAGGTCATCAGTTCAATCCTGATCATGGGCTCCATTAAAAAATAACGAGCAGAGAACGAAACACTAACGCAGGAGAATAAAATGG
>JBOHXO010000354.1:0-6186 GCA_050737475.1 Chthoniobacterales bacterium | reverse complement strand
GCGTGCGCGTATCAATGGCGCGAAACACCTCGCCGCAGGCGCAGTGAAAGAATCGCGGAATGCTGCCGAGTGATTTGCCTTGCGTGCCCTTGCCTGCGCCGGGCGCGCCGAAAATGAGATAGGTGCGGTATTTTTCCATGAGATTCGAGTGGGGAACGTACGTCCGCCATACGGACGCAAACCGCAAATTGCAACAACAACGCGCGCGCCGCCAGCGGGTTTGACATCATCCGACACGGCCCTTAGACATGGCCGGAACGATTTTCTCCCAGTGGCACTGAATGACGATTACGTAGTTGATATCCTCCTCGAAGCCGGGCTCCTTACGAAGCCGCAGATCCAGGAGGCGCGGGAACAGGCCGGCGAAGGCAGTGTCTCCGAGGAGCTTGTAAAAATGGGCCTCGTCAGCCATGAGGACATTTCCCGGACGCTCGCGGCAAACAGCGGCATGGAGTTCGTGGATCTTACACAGCACACCATCCCGCCGAACATCACCGGCATCCTCACGCCGATGGATGCGCGCCGCTACCAGGCCATCCCCGTCACGGAGCACGACGGAGCGGTGACCATTGCCATTGCGGATCCGATGGCGTTCGAGACGTTCGACAGTCTCAGTTTTTTGCTCAAGCGCGAGGTCGAGTTCGTGTGCACGACTCCCGAGCAGCTGGAGCAGGCGCTCACGCAGTATTACGGGCCGCCCGAGGGTGATATCGCTGCCGAGGAAGGCATCATCGCCGGCGAAGAGGATGGCGAGGGCGACGCGCCGATCATCAAGATGGTCACGACGCTGCTGCTCGAGGCCCACAAGAACCGGGCCTCGGATATTCACCTCGAGCCGCTCGAGCGCAGCTTCCGCGTGCGGTTCCGCATTGACGGCGTGCTGCAGGAGATGCAAAGCCCGCCGAAGAAATTGCAGGCCGCCATCATCAGCCGCATCAAGATCATGACCGGCACGATGAGCATCGCGGAGAAGCGATTGCCGCAGGACGGCCGCATCCAGATCAAGATCGGCAAGAACGCCATTGACCTGCGCGTCTCCACGGTGCCGACCGTGCACGGAGAGAGCATCGTGATGCGTATTCTCGACAAGTCGTCGCTTGTTCTCGGCCTGCCCGAGCTTGGTTTTTTGAGCGACGACCAGGCGCTGTTCGAGAATCTCATCCAGCTTCCCGACGGCATTCTTCTCGTCACCGGCCCGACCGGCTCCGGCAAGACGACGACGCTTTACGCCTGCCTGAATTACATCAACAAGCCCGATCGCAAACTCATCACGGTCGAGGATCCGGTGGAATATCAAATGTCCGGCATCAACCAGGTGCAGGTAAATGCCGACATCGGCATGAGCTTCCCCGCCGCGCTGCGCTCGATGCTGCGCCAGGCGCCGAACATCATCATGATCGGTGAAATTCGCGATGCCGAGACTGCGGGCATCGCCATCAACGCCTCGCTCACCGGTCACCTCGTGCTTTCCACGCTGCACACGAACGACGCGCCGAGCGCCATTCCGCGTCTTGTGGACATCGGCGTGCAGCCGTTCCTCGTCTCGAGTTCGATGCGCGCGGCAATCGCACAACGTCTCGTGCGCCGCCTTTGCCCGAAGTGCAAGGAACCCACCGAGCTTTCCGAATACGAGCTGCACACCCTCGGACTGGAGGCTTCGCAAATGACAAACGCCAAGCCCATGAAACCCGTGGGATGCGAAAACTGCCGCGGCCGTGGCTACAAGGGCCGCATGGGCATCTTCGAGATGTTCGTCATTGATGACGAAGTGCGGCACATGATCAACAACAACGCCTCCACGATCGCGTTGCGCCAGCGGGCTCGCGAGCTTGGCATGCGCACCCTGCGCGAGGATGGCGTGCGCAAGGTCCTCGCCGGTTTGACGACCGCGGAGGAAGTGATCACCACCACGATGACCGATCTCGCCTGATGAAAAATTCGAAATGCGAAATGCGAAATTGGAAATGAAGAATATTCCACCCCCGCTTTACCCGATGTCGTTGCCTCCCATTCCCCATTCCCCATTTCGAATTTCGAATTCTTTCCAATGAACACGACGCAAGTTTTGGACATTCTCAAGGACGCCGGCCTCATCAAGTCGAGTGAGGCGGAGGAGGTGGAGCGCGAGTGCACGCAGACCGGCCACCCGGTCGAGGACGCCGTGATTCACATGGGCTACATCACCGAGGAGGGCTTCTACCAGGCGCTCGCGGATTCCATCGGCGCCGAGCGCTACGACCTCGTGGAATACGCGCCCACGATCGAGACGCTGCAGCTCATTCCCGCCGGCCTTGCCCGGCTGCACGGCGCGCTGCCCATCGGCGCCTCGGAAAATACGATCTTCGTCGCGCTCACCGATCCGCTGAACGGCCAGGCCGTCGAGGATTTGCGATTCGCGCTCGGCCGGGAAATCCAACCCTGCGTCGGGCAGACCGTCGCCCGCATCCAGAATCTCATCAACACGCACTACGGCACCGAGGACGCGAGCATGGAGGACATCCTCGCGCAGCTCGGTGAGACGCAGGTCGAGGAGATCGAGGGCGGTGGCGGAGATAATTTCAATGCCGCGGCCGCCGCAGCCGAGGCAAACGCCACGCCGATCATTCGCTACGTGGACCTCATTCTCGACAAGGCCATCCAAGCGCGCGCATCGGACATCCATTTCGAGCCGTTCGAGACCGAGTTCAAGGTCCGTTATCGCGTGGACGGTTCGCTTTACGAGATGGATCCGCCGCCGAGACACCTTGCGCTTCCGGTCATTTCGCGTGTCAAGGTCATGTCGAATCTCAACATCGCCGAGCGCCGCCTTCCACAGGACGGTCGCATCCAGCGCGTCATTGGTGGACGCCCCGTGGACCTTCGTGTTTCCACGCTGCCCACGCAATTCGGCGAGAGTGTCGTGCTTCGCGTGCTCGACCGCAGTTCGGTGAATCTCGATCTCGATGCGCTCGGCATGCCCGCTTACATTCGGAGTTACATTGATGAGGTCATCCAGAAGCCGAACGGCATCTTCATCGTCACCGGCCCCACCGGCTCTGGCAAAACCACCACGCTCTATGCGTGCCTGCGCCAGATCAACACGATTGACTCGAAGCTCCTCACCGCCGAGGACCCCGTCGAATACGAGATCGAAGGCATCATGCAGGTGCCGATCCAGGAAGGCATCGGATTGAATTTCTCACGCGTGCTGCGTGCGTTTTTGCGCCAGGACCCGGATCGCATTCTCGTCGGAGAAACGCGCGACACCGAGACCGCGCAGATCGCGATCCAGGCCTCGCTCACCGGCCACCTTGTCTTCACCACGCTGCATACGAACGACTCCACCGGCGCCGTGACCCGCCTCGTGGACATGGGCGTCGAGCCGTTCCTCATTTCGGCCTCGCTCGAGTGTGTGCTCGCCCAGCGACTCATCCGCAAAATCTGCACGCGCTGCCGCGAAGCCTACGAGCCGAACGAAGCCGTGCTGCAGCAGCTCGGGCTCACGCCCTACGACATCGGCGACAAGCAATTTTACTATGGCAAGGGCTGCGAAGCCTGCAACCACACCGGCTACAAGGGCCGCAAAGGCATTTACGAATTGCTCAAGATCAGCGACCCCATCCGCGAGCTGGTCAACCAGCGCGCGCCCGGCGTGGTGCTCCGCCAGAAGGCCATCGAGCTCGGCATGACCACGCTTCGCGAGGATGGCCTGCGCTCGATCTACGACGGCGAAACGACCATCGAGGAAGTGCTGAAATACACCTGACGCGGCGCGGCCGGGAGCATTCCAATTCCCCCGCGTGAAGATTTATTCGTGGTGTCTGAACGCCCGCATGATGGCGATCAGCGCTCCAATTGCGAACAAGGTTCCGCCGAAATAAAAGGCCCAGGAGGTATGATCCGCCACCGGAATGGGCGCGGGAGTCGCGGCTGCCGTGGGCGTGGGTATCGGCTTCGAGGCGGGCGTGGGTATCGACGCATATTCAGCCGCCGCGACAGGTTTTGGAGTCGGTGTGGGCGGAGGCGGCGCTGTGCCCGGCGTGAAATTATATGTGGGATTGACCTCCGCGATGCGTTGCTCGACGCGTCCCTCGTTCGTCTTCCACCATGCGCGCCATGCGCTTTGCTTTATGGGGTTTAAGTTAAGCTCCTCGCCGCCGGTCGGCGAGTCGTAGAACCCCATCCGCTCGAGGCCCAGCATCGCAAGTCCGACATTTGTCACGTAACCATACTCCTTGGTTTTTTCTGTGTCGGCAATCGGCCTGTCGTTCATCAGATAACCTCCCAGCAGGCGCAGCGCCCATGGGGCGGGCACGTGGCCGAGTGGAACGAGGAGTTGCGTGCGTTCGGTGCTTGTCGCGGCCGAGTAAGGCAGTTTGGCCATCCCGTCGATCACGTATTTCTCCACAGCCGGATTTGCCGCGACAGCCTTGCCTGCCTGCTTGGCGAGCTCTGTTTTTCCATAATAGATGGCATTGGCGTCCAGATATTGAAAGGCAGGCCATACAATCTGCGGCGGAGAAGTGCGGAAGAAATCGATAGAATCAATGACGACTCCCTGGCGCTGGGAAACCAGCTCAAGCACCTGCTGGTCAGTCCGCGGAACGGGCGTCCACTGCTGGGCTGCGATTGAGACTAGAAAGGAGAGGACAAGGACGTGCGCATTCACAAGGGACCGGAAGCGCGAAATTTAATCCACTCGTCCTCGATGAACACGTTGCCAAATAGATCCTCCGGGTGCCACCACATCATCCTTCTCAAGTCGTCGGATTGCCGGAGGAGCGGGTAACCGCTTCGGCTGCTGGCATCGAGCTTGCCGTTCTCACGCGGATGATCGAGACACAGCGTGGCGGTCATTCCTCCCGCCCCCAGGCCGATGTGTCCGATTTGATGGGCGACAACAGCGAGGGTCATCGCCTTCGCTTTCACGGCCGGATTCGGATCCTTCGAGGGCGCAAGTTGTTCGGTCATGAAAATGGACTTTCTCATGGTTCTGCAAATTCCCGAGACAATGCCGAACGGATCTTCCGTAACGATCGTGGTTGGCAGGAAGTAAATCTTGATGAGCGTCGGATCGCCCACATTGCCGCCCGCAGCCGCTGCCGCGGAATAAATGCTGTCTTCCTCGTCCGTGATATGGGTTTGCTGCCCGAGAATGTTGAGCGCGAAATCACCGGCGAAGTTGGGATATTGCGCCTGAAATGCGAGCCCCGCGCCGATGTCGAAATTCATTGGCCCCAGCGAGATGTAGGGGTTGACCGTGAAATGCACGTTCATCTGCTTCTCGTAGACGTTGTTGAGGAAATCCTCCAACTCCTTCTGGGTAGGGATGTTCAGTGGTGATTTGTTCTGGCCAGGAAAGGGATAATCCTTCCAGAGCACCTTGTAAGGCTGCACCCGGCATTCGACCTTGGGCAGATGCGCCGCACGCAGGACATTCACTTTGGAGCCCGCATCCTCCGCATAGAACCGCACATAATCGTTGAGCCCTTGGGCACCCAGGTTTTTCAAGGTGAGCCGGGCCTGTATGCCGTTGAACGTCGCCGGCGGGGCATCCGTGCCGATTCGCACATCCAGCGCGCTGGGAGCCGAGCTGTCCGCGTGAAAATCGGCGGAATAATTGGAATTGGTCAACAGGTCCAATTGCACGCCATTCGCGTCCGGTACCATTTGCCAGGGCGGCTGAATGACAGCCGGGGCGTCGCCAGGGGCTGGCACGCGTTCAAAATTATCGAAGCCCGTTTCCGGTGCCAGCGGCACCATCTTGGGGGTCATGATGCCGGACGCATGGTGGATCGTCTCCGGATAATCGAGCGTGATGATCTGTGAGGTTTGCCACGCCGGCAACGTCACTGGCGTGCCCTCGGCCACCTGCTTGAAATCATCCTTGGAGTCGCCTTCCATCTCATGCTCGAATCGCGTCCATGTGAGATTCAGGGGACCGCTGGTGCTGTTGTTCTTGAAGTAGAACTGCCCCTTCCAGCGGTAACTTCCATCCTGTTTAAGCGAAAGCCACAGGATCTGGGGCATTCGGGGAGCTTCGTCCGTCGGCGCTCCGATATACGTATAGGGCACCCAGGGGCTCGGGTCCTTATCCTGCCAGTTGCCTTGTTCGTCCTTCTGCGAATAAACCATGCGCGTCCAGATTTCGACCCGCCGGTTCAGGTCCGCCGGCATGTCATCGTTTGCGCTGGCTCCCATGGACGC
>JBOHXO010000353.1:0-5683 GCA_050737475.1 Chthoniobacterales bacterium | reverse complement strand
TCGTCGCGCTCCCATCGGGTTCACTCATCCGCGCAGGCTATCGGGAAAACTCGCGCCCGGCCACACATTCGCCGGCCCCTGCCTGCAGCGCCGCATCGTATCGGCCATTGGCACTCCAGAACGCACGCAGACGATCCGCGGTGACATCCTGCGGGGCCATTTGCGGTGAGAACGTCACCGTCACGTTGCGGCGCCACGGACGCGGCCATTTGAAAAACCACTTGCCTCGCTCGAACGAAAAGATGGATCCCCACAACCCGTCGAGATGCACCATCACGATGGGGCAATCCGCGCGGCGCGCCACGAGTTCGTAGCCGCCTTTGATTTCCTGGAGGTTGCCATCGAGCGTCAATTTGCCTTCGGGAAATACGAGCACCGCCTCGCCCGAAGCTGCGCAATCCGACATGCGGCGAATGACCTCCCGCGCACTCGTCGGACTCACCGGAATGGAGCCAAAAGCGCGCAGGCATCGGCCGAGCAACGGCAGATCGAACAATCCCTGCTCCGAGGTAAAACGAAAATGGCGCGAGCAGGCCATCGAGAGCGGAATCGTGTCCGCGTAGCTCACGTGGTTGCACACGAACAGTGCGCCGCCGTTCGTTGGCACGTTCTCCGCGCCGGCCACCCGCACGCGGTAGAAAAGCCGGCCGACAATACCCAGCACCAGCGCCCGCACGATCCGCTCGATCCAGCGATCAATGCGGGACTGCGTGGGGCTCCATGTCGTTTTCATGAGCTCAGAATGCCACCGAAACCATCATTTACCAATTCGATTCGTTTTTGTATCCTATCGCTTTCCTCAATGCTGAATCTTCATCACCTGGAACTGTTCTACTACGTGGCAAAACACGAGGGAATCGTGCAGGCATGCCGCCACATTCCCTATGGCGTGCAGCAGCCCGCGGTGAGCGCGCAGATTATCCGGCTCGAGGAGGAACTCGGGACATCGCTGTTCCGGCGCCGGCCGTTTCTGCTCACGGCGGCAGGCCGGGAACTCTTCGACTCGATTGCGCCGTTCTTCATCGCCCTGCCCCAGCTCGAAGCCCGGTTGCGCGGCGAATCCATCCGCACATTAAGGATCGTGGGACTTTCCGAGGTCATGCGCGGACACGCCCCGCAAATGCTCGCGCGGTTGAAAAAGCGACACAAGGGATTGCAGATCACCGTGCTGGAGGCGGGACAGAAACAGGCGGAGGAATTGATCCTCAAGGGCGATGCCGACATCGCGGTCACGGTCCTCGATCCCGCCGGCGCGGGAGCGTCGGGACTCCATTTCAAGCGCCTGCTCCGCATGCCGCTCGTGCTCTGGGTGCCGGAGCAATCCCCCTTTCGCAGCGGTGCGGAAGCCATCACCGCCGGCGCCGCGGGAAGGCTCGATCTCATTTCCCTCGCGCCGCACGAACTGCTGCCGCGCCTGTTCGCCACAGGCCTGAAAAAACTGCGCCGCGAGTGGCCGGTTGCCATCGAGGTGAGTTCGGCGGAATTGATCGGACCCTACGTGCTAAGCGGGCTTGGCGTCGGATTGTCGATCTCCTCGCCGCACATGCCGATGCCGCGCGGACTGCGCGAATTGCCGCTCAAGGGATTTCCGCAACTCAGCATCGGCGCTTTCTGGGCGGGCCGTCCGTCGCCCGTCGCCATCGAATTTCTCGAAGATCTTGCGGCGGTTGCGCGCGGCACCGGTTAACCTTTTCCTCGGCCTGCGCGCCTGATTGCATGCGCAACAGCTACGCCGGTGTGGCGAAATGGCAGACGCAAGGGACTTAAAATCCCTTGGGAGTTTCTCCCGTGCGGGTTCGAGTCCCGCCACCGGCACCAACCCGGAACTTCCCACGCGGGTGCGCTTCGATCCATTGCCGGCAAAGATCCCGCGCCGCCTCCGGCCACATCGGAAACTCGAAACGGAATCCCTCCTTCTCGAGCAGAGCGGAAACGACCCGCCGGCTTTTCAGGATCAATTCCGTTTCCGTGCGCAGGAAAAATGCACCGATCTCGAGCATCCATTTCGCCGCGGGAAGCCCGAATGACGCGCCCCACGCGCCCCACGCGTCGCGCAAGGAACGCATGAACTCCGCATTCGGCAACGGATTGGGCGCGGCGAGATTCACGGGGCCACGGAGGTTTTCGTTATGCAAAAGGAAATCGATGCAGTGGATGAAATCCCGTTCGTGAATCCACGAGACGTATTGCCGACCGTCGCCACAGCGTCCACCGAGGCCAAGGCGAGCAAGGCGCAGGAGCATGTCGAATGGCCCGCCTGCGTCCGGCGCCATGACAATCGCGGAGCGAAGCAGAACCGTCCGCGTGCCAGGCAACGGCTCCGTATCGCGGGCTTCCCGTTCCCAGGCCGTCGCCACGTCGATACTGAAATTCCATGTCTCCGGTGCGTCGGGTTCGGTGCCGCCAATCACTCCGGCGAGCTCGTCGTTCGCGGGCGCGTAACGATGCTCGTAGATCGTCGCCGTGCTCGCCTGAAGCCAGACGCGCGGAGGAACGACGCAGCGGCGGATGGCCTCGCCCAGGATGCGTGTCGAAAGCACGCGTGATTCCTTGATGGCGGCGGTTCCGCGGTGTGTAGCGGCAGTTCACGCTGCGGCCGGCGAGATTAACGACAGCGTCCGATCCTTCCAGTTCCGACGCCCACGCATCAAGCGAGCAACCATCCCATTTCACAATGCGCCAGGGTGCAATTTGATCCTTGCGACTGAGCACTACCACCTCGTGGCCATCCTGCTGGAATGCTCGCGCAAGGATGCGGCCTAAATGACCCGCGCCGCCTGGAATAATGATCTTCGACATGTTTCTCCTTCGCAAAGTGGTGCCGGCATGGCTTCGATCTTTTCGCGGATTTCATTCGGCGCCGCTTTCAGCAGCCAGCGCGAAAGACCGATGCGATTATTGGAAATCACTTCACATACGCGCCTAGCCAGCGGAGCAAGGAACGGCTGAGCAAGGCGCTGCGACCATACGCGATACTCCCGCAGCGCATAAAGGCACATGATCCATGCGCTCGTGCCCTGATAGACCGCGCCTTCATCGCTTATGACCACCAGCTCCGCGCGGAGGTCCAGCTTTTCGATCCCGGGAAATCGCTTTCCGATGTCCGAGGATTGCAGCGGAATAAAGTAGAGTTCCACGAACACGGGTTGCTCCTGCAGCCATTGGCGGACGCGGTTGCAGAGTTCGCATTCCGCGTCCATCAGAACATAGAGCCTCTTCATGGATTCATGACAGGAATGTGCGCCTGAGGCGGGAGTGGCGGCGGCGCGTGCTGCAGAAGCGCATTTTTACGCATCTTCGAAAAGACGATGAGATTCAGAAAATGCATTGCCCCCAGGATGAGCAACACAACTCCGAGCTTCGCGCTGAGTGTTTCGAGCACCTCCTGCAAATTTACAGGAATCTCGGTGGTCTTCATCGCCATGCTCACATAGCCGATGTTTATGAGGTAAAATCCGACAACCAGCAGATGATTGATCGAGTCGGCCAGGCGCTCGTTTCCCCCAAGACTGTCGACCAGAAAAATGCGGCCGTTCTTATGCAATGTCGTCGCGACCCAAATGGTGAGCGCGATGCTTATCCCGATATAGGCAATGTAGGTGTATACGATGGGTGTCATTTTTGGTTCTTTCGTTGTTATGGTATTTTCAGGATTTCTCGGAAGTTATTGTCAAAAAAAAGGGGCTATTTCAGGAATTTCAGCGCAATCGGGACGATCCTGCTTTGCTCGGAGCGGGAAATCTTCGAGATGACCTTGTCGGCAAGGGCCAGGAAATCGGCGAGGGCCTTGATCTGCTTGTTGAAGGTTGCAGCTTCCGCACCGGGGAGTCCGGCAGTGAGGTTTCCGCATTTCTCCAGCACGTCCATGGCCGGCTGCAACTCCCGCCGGCGACGCTCCCGGCTCACAATGCAGAACATCTTCCAGACGTCCTTCTCGGCCTCGAAGTATTCCTTGCGCTCGCCCTTGCGGACGACGCTCCGCACGAGGCCCCAGCTCACGAGTCCGCGGAGATTCGCATGCGCATTGCCGCGGCTGATCTTGAGCTCCTCCATCACGTCGTCCGTGCTCAGGTGGCGCGAGGTGGTGATCAATAGGGCGTGGATCTGCGCCATGGTCCGGTTGATCCCCCAGGCACTGCCGATCGCACCCCACTGGGTGACAAACTCGTCGCGCGCTTCATCGAGCGTCCGCCTGGCCTCCTGGCTGTTCATGTATTTTCAGTATTTTCCGAAAATACGATAACGTCAATCCATTTTTACATATCGTGCACGACCTACACCCCTCACCTGCGCCGCTTCAATCGTCCCAGACCGGGTCAATATCGAATTGATCGAACGGCTCCGGCTTCGTCGCCGGGGGCTTTTTGGCGCCGCCCTTTTTAACAACGGGATCCGTGCCTTCGTCCGATTCGTTTTCGGAATCGGGAATGTAACCGAAAGCGATCCTCATCGGCGCCGCGTCCTGCGCCCCGAACGCCCCGCCAAAGAAAACCGTGTCGTAGCCGTAGCGCTTGTTCAGGCGATCAAGACCCTCGTTGAGCGGAACCCGCCGGGGTGCGTGATTGAAAAGGTCCGGCGTGTGCGCGCCGGCCGGGCGGAGATGGAAGAACGTGACGCCTATCTTGAGCGGAGGCGGCATTTCCTCCGGCCGCGTCTTCCACAGACGCAGCAACTCCGCCGTGAAGAGCATTGTATCGTGGGTGTCCGGAAAGCGCGCGGAGGCATGCCAGGCCCCGCCGTGCCGGGCGAAGTGGACGGTGAGCATCATGCCGGAAGCGACGAGTTTTTTCGTGCGCAGGCGGGTGGCGGCCTTTTGCAGCAGGCGGTGGAGGACGGCGAGTGCGTCCGTGGGATTGCGCTGCTCCGGCGCCAGCACATGCGAGTGGCCGAGCGTCTTGTCCTTCTCGTATTCGCGCCAGCCGCCTGCCCCGCGCAGATTGGCATGCATGCGTTCGCCTTCCACCCCGCCCCATGCAGTGCGCAGGTGCGCGGCGTCGGCCTCGCAGAGAGCGCGCACGGTGCGGATGCCGTGGAGCTTGAGGCGCTGTTCCGTGCGGGCGCCGATGCCGCAGAGGTCGCGCAATTTCAATTTGTAGAGGCAGTGCGGCAGATCCTCGTTGTCAATGACCACGAGGCCGTCGGGCTTCTGCATTTCGGTGGCCGTCTTGGCGAGGAAGGGATTCGGCGCGATGCCGATGGAGCAGCGCATGCATTCGCCGATTGTGGCGCGGATCTCCTGCTTGATCCGGTGCGCGAGCGCCATTGCCTCTTCGCGCTGGCGGAGGCGGCCGGTGAGCTGGCACCACATTTCGTCAATCGAGCAGACCGCCTCGATATGGATAAGCGACTCGATCAATTTTTCGATTTTCTCGTGGTATTCGGTGTATTTGTGCGGCCGGGCCTGGACGATCTCGATACCGGGACATAGCCGGCGCGCCTCGGCGATCATGGTGCCGGTCTTCACGCCATACTTTCTCGCCTCGTGGCTTGATGCGATGCAGCAGGTCGTCTCGGCCTCGACCGGCGCCACGGCCACCGGGCGGCCGCGCAATTCCGGTCTCTCCTGCTGCTCGACGGACGCGAAGTAGGAGTTGAAGTCGAGGAACAGTGCGTTCAGCGCCATGGCCGGGAACGCCCGGTTATGCCACGGCGCGCGAACGCTCGCAGACCCGCACCACGGCGC